>JBEPWW010000130.1:0-7015 GCA_041642215.1 Salinimicrobium sp.
ATACTTTAATGCTTCTCATCCCTTCGTTATTGACAATGGGCGTATTAAATTTACTATTCCTAAAGGCGAAAAAGGCTGGGCTTTTCTTTCCGCTAAGACAATCAGCGGGCCAATTACCGGACAGGCAATAGAAGCAAAAAAACAAACCACCCTAAATGGGTGGAAAAAAATTTCAAACCAGGTCCAGTATACAGGTGTTTTTGAAAAGCAGGTACATGATTCTCTTCGGGCCATTCAATTAATGACCTTTCAGGAGAATGGGGGAATCATCGCCGCGGCTACCACTTCCCTTCCGGAAGTGCCCGGAGGGCACAGAAATTATGATTACCGATATGTCTGGCTCAGGGATTCAGCGATGATCACCAGTGCCCTTGTTCGTGCCGACAGCAATGGGGAAGAAGAGCAGAAATTCCTTAGCTTCCTCTGTGATGCCAGGTACCGTAACAGCCAGAAGATCCTGTTGCCATTCTATTCCCTGGATAAACTGGTCGCTCAACCCGAAGAGGAGCTCCCATTGCAGGGATATCAACATTCGCGGCCGGTAAGGATCGGCAACAACGCCATGGATCAGTTACAACTTGATGCCAATGCTAATGTTCTCCTGGCAGCAAAACTCATTTATCAAAAATTTAAAAGTAAATATCATTGGGAAACGGTGAGTTCCATTGCAGACCACCTTGTAGAGCGGTGGAAAGAAAAAGACCATGGCATTTGGGAAGAGGTTGCTAAAGAACATTTTACTTCCAGTAAAGTTGTTGTCGCAGTATCCCTGGAATTTATTGCCGAATTTGCAGAGACAACAGAACAAAGAGACCGCTGGACAGATACCGCTCAGGAAATCAGATCGTTCATTAAAGAGCATTGTATGACACAGGAAGGTGCTTACGCCACCTATCCCGGAAGTGAGGAGGTTGACCTAACTGCAGCCCTTTTTCCCATATGGCTCTTTACCGAGCCGGACTCCCCCGAAATGAAGCAAACTATTCGGCTTCTTGAGGAGAACCATCGGGAAGGAGAACTTTATCGCAGGACCCTGGCCTGTTATGACGCTTCAAAAGAGGGGGTTTTTTTGGCCGGTTGCATGTGGATGGCACAGTATTATATCATGGCGGGGGATCTTACAAAAGGAAAAAATATTTTAAAGGCATCTTTAAAGTTTAGCAACGACCTCGGCTTTTTTGCTGAAGAAGGAAATATTGAAAGGGAAGAAATGCTTGGTAACTTTCCTCAAACCTTTGTTCACGCATCTTTTATAGGAGCTGTTCTGGATCTTAATAATGCCAGAAAAAAGAGGTAAATTAAGGAGGCTGTTTTATTAGAAATTGATTTTAAACTTGGACTCATGACCAGATCATTCATTTATATTCTCCTATTCACGCTGCTCTTCTCCTGCAAAAATGTTGATCTATTCCCTGCAGCAGACAACATTTCCAGGGAAGCGGGTATGGCCTACGCCACTGCTGAAATACCTATGGAGGAAGCTTATGATAACTTCAGGTCTTCCCTGGAGCAGAATGAGAAAATCTCGATAGTAGCCGAACTGGATCACCAGGCAAATGCGGCTTCAGTCGGAATGAGCCTCCCTCCTACCCGTATCATCTTTTTTGGGAATCCCGATCTGGGTACACCTCTAATGCAGAAAAACCAGCTGGCCGGCCTGGACCTGCCGCAGCGGGTTTTATTTTATGAAAGGGAAGGCGGACTTGTTGTAGTTTATAACAGTATTAGGTTCCTGGAAAAACGCTATGATTTACAGGGGGTACAATCCCTTGATAAAATTTCAACGGCACTGGAGAATCTGTCAGGCAAGGCTGCAGGCAGTAAGATTAAGGATGATGCCAGTGGTCGTGTAAAAAGTCTGCAGGGGATCAGGACCATCCAAAGCTCCCGCAATTTCAACGATACTTATGCAGCTTTACGGGGAGCATTAGAGACCAATCAAAACGTCAACATCATAACCGAACTGGATCACCGGGCGAATGCCCAAAGCGCAGGAATGGAGTTAAGGCCTACCCGGGTGATCATTTTTGGAAATCCCCGTATGGGCACGCCTCTTATGAAAGAAAATCCCACTGCCGGGTTGGACCTGCCGCAAAAAATGCTGGTTTGGGAGGACGAGACCGGTACCGTGAATATCTCCTATAATGCTCCTGAATTCCTGAAGATGCGCCACAAGATAAGGGGGCATGAGGCAGAATTAGAGAAAATGGCAACAGCACTCCAAAACCTGGCCACCACAGCAGCCGGAAACTAACTCTGAAATCAGGGCAATTTTCCGGAATTTAGAAGGATTACACAGGCTTTAGCCCTGTCTTTATAGAAAAAGCATTATTATCGTATGCGAGGAGGAAACTTTACCAAAGACCATACGACATGAGCAGAATACGAATCATAGAACCCGAAGAATCTGCAGGGCGATTAAAAGAAATTTACAGCCACCTGGAGCAACAACGGGGACAGATCGCAGAGGTGCATAAAATGCAAAGCCTGCGGCCGGAAAGCATTGTAAAACATATGGACCTCTATATGGAGATCATGTTTTCCAGGTCTGAGCTGTCCCGGGCACAACGCGAGATGATGGCGGTGGTAGTTTCAACAGCTAATAGTTGTAATTACTGTGCCACCCACCATGGCAGCGCCCTCAATCATTACTGGAAAGATGAGCAAAAGTTACAAAAATTCAGGTCAGATTACAGGGAAGTAGCCATCCCTCTAAATGATCTCGCCTTGTGCAAATATGCCGAAGAAGTGACCCTACGCCCCCAAAATATAGAGGAGGTGGATCCTACGGCTCCCCTGAAAGAAATGGGATTTAGCGACGCTGCTATTCTGGATGCTACCCTGGTAGTGGCTTATTTTAATTTCGTGAACCGCATGGTGCTGAGCCTGGGAATACAGGTGGAAAAGGATGAAGGCAAGAATTATAAGTATTAGAACCTAATACCATCACATAAATCACATTAATGATTCCCGCTATCACTAATTAATTATTGAATATGAAAATTAACTGTTTACTTATAATATTCTTCTCTGTTTCTTCCATGGCCCAGGTGGCCGAAAGAGCCGAAGACATTTCTCCCCTGCTCATAGGAGAGACTATACCGCCAACAGGTTTATATTCCATGGAAAATAAAAAGATCCTTTCTGATGAACTTTTTAAAGAAAAGCCAACGGTTCTGCTCTTTTACAGAGGTGGCTGGTGCCCCTACTGTAATGCACATCTCGCAGCAGTGGGCCAGATCACCCGGGAAATAAAGGCTTTGGGATACCAGATCCTTGCAGTGAGCCCGGACTCGCCGGAAAAACTAAGGGAATCTGTAGAACAACAGGATCTGGACTACAGGCTGATCTCAGATACCCAGGGTAAATTTTCCCAGGCAATGGGCCTGGCCTTCAGGTCGCCGGAAAAATACAGGGATATGCTGAGTGCTTTCTCCGGCGGCGGAAATACCGGATTTCTACCTGTGCCTGCGCTGTTCATCGTAGACCGGGATGGGACCATCCTCTTTGAATACATCAGCCCCGACTATAAGAATCGTATTGAAGCTCCCCTGCTCTTGCAGGTTGTGCAATTCTACAGTAAAAAAGAATAGTCCCGGTTGAACTCATTCTGCGCGAAAAACTGCTGTATCGGGATTAAAAGCATACCAGGCAAACCAGAAATTGGTGATGGCCGGTAAAAGAACGCCTTCAGCATTTAAGATCTCTGCACTTTTACTTTCAGCATCGTACCTTATTTCGATCCTTTCCCCGTTAATCGTATCTCCTATAGATCGCTTGTCCGCTTTTTCAAGTTCTGAAAACGGATATGCCTTTGAAACCCCATTGATGTATATCCCAATGACCATTTCTTTTGGATGGAATTCATCATTTTGTGCAGAAACAGGAAAGAACAATGTGGAAGCATCCTGGTATTTGGGGTACGGGTCCCTGGAATAATCTCTTATATGCCCGGTTTGCTCAGAAAGCACAAGAGTTTGAGGATGTTTCGATCTCCAGTTCATCCAGGTGGTATTGGCAGTGGGTAAGATTTCCAGTTCCTTCCCTGTCATGGGTCCGCTTATTGCTTTATATTCCAGCTGTGACCACAGAGATTCCGTTTGCCGGTCATAGAGGAGCACATCGCTGTTGTATAACAACCCGGAGACGCCAAAAGTGTAAAAAGTTCCATCAATTTCTGCATCGAACGCAATGCCGCTGCCGCAGAGCGGGCAATAAGTTACCACCACCCGGTTTCCCTGGAATTCGTCATTTACGATCTCGTGGTAATTAAGTATCTTAATGGGGTAAGCTTTGGCAATTCCATTTTGAACCACCCCCAGAACACGCTCCCCGTTTTGGAGGTCTGCTTTTTCAGCTTTCAGGAACTGCGGATGGTCAATAGAGGGAATCCCGTCTTTTGGCGGTCCGCCATCTTTGATTTCAGAAATAGGGATAGCAGCATTTTTAAGGTCAAAACCCTTTTTTGTCTGCCCGGGACATAGCCCGAAAAGGAGCAAAAAAAATGGTAAAATATAAAACTTCATGGCATCTGGATTTATTTGAAAAATCTGGCGGAGGATCCTCTCTTTGGATGAAAAAAGGCTGTCCAAAGGAATCAAATTCTTCCTCCTTGAGGTATATTAGAATTTCGATCCAATAAGACAGCCCCTGAAAATCGCCAGAAATCGATTATGCCTTTTCCAGCCTGCTGCCGCTGAAGGCCTCATCAATTTCAGTATGAAAAATATGGTTCGAGTAATTACTGATCGTTTTTACCGCCTGGGCAAGAATGATCCCAAGAATATGCTTTTCGGTATAGCCGGCGTCCAGAAAAGCCCGGGCCTGATTTGGGTTGGGGTTCCCTCTGCTTTTATCCATAATATGGGTGAACTCATGTAGGGATTTAAGCCTGGGATCAGGAATTTCCTTTCCTTCCCGGATAGCTTCAATAACCTCTTTCGGGGTTTTTGAAACATTCTCAGCCAGGTAACTATGTGCTGCTGTGCAATATTGACAGGAATTATCCATGCTAATGGTCAACAAGACCACTTCCTGCTCGGGCGCGGTAAAGCCGCTTTCCTTCCTGAAACTTTCATAGCCTTTGTCATAGGTTTCCTGCAGGCCGGGAAGGTTTACCATATTCCTGTACATATTTGGGATCATCCCATTAGCCTTTTTGGCCTTCTCAAGGATTTCTTTTTGTTTGTCATTAGCATTCTTTAGTTTTACTGGTTCTAAGCCTATTTTAAAAGTGTTTTTTGACATAATATTATTTTTTGGGTTAAACAACAGATATAGATTTTTCAGATCTTTTTATGGCTGATTCCAGCGCTACTTCACGTGATCTAAAGTTTTCAATTTTATAAATATAAAACTCAGATAATGAATAAACTGTCTGAATTCTGACATTTATTCGGCCTCCAAATCCCAAAATACATTTTGGGGACTGTGAGATGGATTTTACAATACAGGCCTGATATAAAACCGCTATCTTCAATTATCCTCCTACATCCCTGCTTTGCCTTTTTGATTGAGCTCCATATTAACCGCAACACCAACTTTATCACCTACCACCATATCTGATGCCCAGTTTCCCACTCCCACCTGGTAATCACTACGGTCAAGCTGAGTTTCAAAAGCAAGGCCAAGGATCCTGGTGTCCTCCATCATTGGGTGCTGCATGAGTCCGGTAACTTTAAACGGGACGCTTACCTTCCTGGTGATGTCCTTTATGGTCAAATTACCATGAGCTACATAATTGTTGCTGCTTTTTTTCTCAATTCTGTCAGATTCAAACCTTATTTCAGGATGATTAGCAGCATCAAAAAAATCATCAGATCTCAAATGATCATCTCTTTTCTGATTATTGGTGTTAATACTGCTTACCGGGATGACAAAGGAAAACCTGCTGTTCTTGAGATCATCCGCATGGAATCGAAAATTTCCGTCGAAATCATTAAAATTCCCATTTACAGTTGAAAAAAAATGTTTGACATCGAAATTGACTGAAGTATGATCTTTGTCCAATTTCCATTGTTCTGCTTTTTGGGCCTGTGAGGAAATGCTTCCAAAAAGAAGTAATCCAATTATTAAGGCCAGGGTGTTAACTGGTGTTTTCATGATCTTTATGTTTTTGTTTCTATTACTTAATACCAGGACGGCTAGAAAATCACCCGGATTAATACTTTTTCTTAAAAAAAAGAGAGAGTCATGATATACTCTCTCTTAGTCTATTTGCTCCGGAACCTGTTTTCAGTTTTTGGCTAAAACAACTCCTTCCACAATCTGAGGTTCCAGTTTTACCCTTCTTACCTCGTTCCCGTTAGCAACTTTAATTCTGTAAAGCGCTTTTTCGGTAAGTTCTCCTTTACCTTTGGAAAAATATTTGCTTTTAACAACAGTCCAGCCTCTATAGTCCTTGTCCAGTCTGTTTTTAATTTCCGCGGGCAACTTTACATTAGTGAAATACTGTCTGTTCTTTACCAATCTGCCCTCTTTATCATAATCCACATCAAGTTGTCCATTACTACTCTTAAAGGTCAGCATGTAAGAGTCATAATTTTCTTTTTCAGAAATCAGTATGAATTCATGGATATTGAAATTAGCTTTTAAAAAAGCAATGGGATCCTCAGCAAATTCGCCGTGACTTTTCTCCTTTACTATAAAAGAAAAATTGGCATTTCCAGGTGCTATCCTTTCAACATTGGGGGCTATGATTACAGCCTCCCTCAGTTCAGTAATCTCTTGCGTGTATGCCGTTGTAGCCAGTACAACCAACATCAATAAAAATAATTTTTTCATAGCTTCTAATATTTAAGATTAAACAATACACAACATGTAAATAAAGTTGTGGCAGATAAGGGTTCAGGTCCCGGGGAACCAGTGTCGGTTTAGTTGGACCAGGGATAATGTTAGCTCCAGTTCCCTTATATCATCTTCTGCGTAAAGCCCATGGAAATCGGGTAGAACCTCTTCTTTGGGCTGCGGAATTACAGGCGTGCCTACCTTGCTGCAGATCCCCTTTCGCCTATGC
>JBEPWW010000131.1:0-6988 GCA_041642215.1 Salinimicrobium sp.
GGCAAGGTCTTCAAAGATATATTCCGCTACCAGACCAGCATGCCATGAAGTCCCACAAGCAACGATGACAATCCTATCAGCATTGAGAAAACGCTCCAGGTTATCATCAACACCTGCCATACGTATAATTCCGTCATCTACCAGTAACCTCCCCCTGTATGTGTCGGTGATCGCACTTGGCTGTTCATAAATCTCCTTCAGCATGAAATGAGGGAAATCGTTTTTCTCTATTTGCTCCAAATTAAGCTGCAACTCCTGCACATAAGGATCAACCGTGGAATCGTCTTTGATCTTCCTGACTTTTACACCTTTTTCCCGGCGCACCACAGCCATCTCCCCATCTTCCAGGTAAATTGCATTGTTTGTAAATTCTATAAAAGGCGAGGCATCTGAAGCTATGAAATATTCGTCTTCCCCCACGCCAATTGCCAATGGGCTTCCCAAGCGAGCAACCACTATTTCATTAGGTTTGGTTTTGTCAAACACAGCAATTGCATAGGCACCTACCGTCTGGTTCAGAGCAATCTGAACAGCTTTTCCCAGCTTTACTTTTTCTTTTTTAATTACGTCTTCAATCAGATTCACCAGGACCTCTGTATCTGTATCAGAAACAAAATTGTACCCCCGCGATATCAACTCTTTTTTCAGGGATTCATAGTTTTCAATAATCCCGTTATGGATAATCACAAGGTTTCCTGAATTGGATACGTGAGGATGTGAATTCACATCATTAGGCACCCCATGAGTCGCCCACCTTGTGTGGCCGAGTCCCAGCTGGCCGGCTGTACTAATCTCATTCTCCAGTTTTTCCTTAAGATCTGCTACTTTTCCTTTGGTTTTGGAAACTTTCAGTTCATTATCATCAAATAAAGCGATTCCGGCACTATCGTACCCTCTGTACTCAAGACGCTGCAATCCCTTCAACACAATAGGATAAGCATCTCTATGCCCAATATACCCTACAATTCCACACATAGTCTAATTTTTTGGTTCGGTATAATATATTCTTAATCTAAGACGTTTCTCTTCGTTTTCTGCATCAGGACCATACAAGACAGTACCTTTAGGTGTCACCACAGATCCAGCCGGAACTCTTTCCACCTCGGGCACCTCACTCCCCCGTACTGCGGAATTCGTGATAAGATTCACATTCTGAGTAACCGCCAGCCCGAGCTTCACATTATCAGCATCATTGTTCAAAATGTTATTGATATGACTTGTAATCCTGATTTTATAACTAATCCCTCTTCCCTCTTCATCCCGTATAAGGGGCTGAAGATGATTTACATTGGAATCTGAATTCATAACATTCGTAGATCCCGGGCTATCCAGTCGGTAATCTGCCAGAATGGTATTATTTTCAAGATCATATAAATAGATCCTTTCCGGCTCATCCAAACCAGCAACTGCATCACGATCAACATGGAATACCAGGTTGGCTTCATTAATAAGCCAGTCATTATCCCTAAGGAATTCCAGCTCGTCAGAAACACCATCCCCATCAGCATCAGCCCCGGCAAAAAGATCGATCACCGCCATAGAACCCTCTCCTCCTTTGAGATACAGTTTATCATCATTAAATTGCGGGGAATCCTGCACAAAGGTATTCACCCTTCCCGGTCCGAACCCAAGGCGATAGGTCTTGTTAACCTCCATCATTTCCTCAGTCTCTGTATCCTGCTCCCCGGTGGTATAATATAAAGTAATTCCAGCCTCGTCATGATTCAGGTTTAGTAAAGCCAGGCTACCATCGCTGCCAGCTTCGTCGACTTTAAGAAAGATCCCGCGAAAGTAATTCCTAAAGTTGCTTTCACTTGACAACTCTGCCCCGCCTTCTTTGTTTATTATCTTCTCCTGAAAGAAATCAGTAGATAATTTCAACCTCATTCTTGGAGCACTTCTAATAGTATCCCGATCCCCTTCATCATTTATGCCAAACTCAATTACCTCGGAAGCAGACGGTACGAAATTAGACGTTTCGAAAAGCACATTCGAGGTAAGATTACTCTCGATCTGCGGCTGCATATCAGAGTAATATTTTTGTGAGCGGGTAAAATCGGTTTCGGGGTCAAACTGGTTCAAAAAGAAATCAGACTCAATAACAGAGAGCTGTATAGGAGAGTTCCCGTAGACAGAATCCAGCTCATATTGTGTTCCTTCCTGCTCACCGGCTTCCTGCTGGGTTGAAAAATAGGGAATATTTAATACCACACTATCTAATACCGGCTCCTTGCCAAAAGAAGGCTTTGGTGTCAATAGCCTTACCTGGGTCAATATACTCGCCTTTTGGCGACCAAAGAGAGGATCCTGGTAAACCCCCAGCAAATTAACAGGTAAATTATTGGTCTGGACAGAAGAAAGACTATTAGTAACCGCCTTTATTTCAGCATCTGCATAAAGATCTGCATTAAAATTAGGGTCCCCGATAATATTACCTCCCAGAGTATCAAAATCGTTCTCACATCCTGTTAAGGAAAAAATAACAACTGCTAACGCTGTTATCTTCAACATCGTTTTATTTATAGTCATTCGGTGTTTTTTCTTCTAATTTAAGACAATACTTGAGTGGTGTAGAAATCCTGGTAAGCCTGGGCAAATTCCTCCCGTGTCTTATACTCCAGAACAGGCTTATCAAGTTTATCAAGATACTTCTGCAGCTCTTCAGGTATATTGTCGCCGGCAATAATAGCAGCATCAGAGTTCTCGACCGCCGTTTTCATAAGGTTCACATAGGTCGGTTTTTTCAGGTGTTTCACCTGCTCATCCTCAAGACCGTCAAAAAGAACCTTTTTATACAAATCCTTATCTAAGGTTCCTTCAAAATCCTGATTATATACAGAGGTCACAACTTTTGCAGAATTAAAAAGCGGTTCATTCCCATAGTAATTTCTAAGATATAAGGGAAGAAGTGATGCCAACCAGCCATTCACATGAATAATATCAGGTGACCAATTTAATTTTTTAACGGTTTCGATGACCCCTTTAGCAAAGAATATAGCCCGCTCGTCATTGTCCGGAAACAGGTTGCCCTCCTCATCGGTAAGAGTGGCTTTTCTCTTAAAATAATCTTCGTTATCAATGAAATAAACCTGCATCCTTTCTTTGGGAATAGACGCGACCTTAATAATAAGAGGCATGTCCAGATCGTTGATCACCAGGTTCATCCCGGAAAGTCTAATCACCTCATGAAGCTGATGCCTACGCTCATTTATATTCCCAAATCGAGGCATAAAAATGCGTATTTGACCACCCTGGTTGTTGACCATTCGGGGAGCTTCAAAAGACATTGATGAGATTTCGGTTTCGGGTAAATAGGGTATAACTTCAGATGATACGTACAATATCCTCTTATCTTTCATAGAATCACTGCTTTAATGCTGTTGTGAATAAATAACAAGCAAAATTACAAAATTTTATGCAGATTGCTAGCTTTATATTAAGTTTGCACGCTGTTAATTTTTGAATAAGATGCAGATATTTAAGGAGAAACAAGCTTTAAAAAAGCTTATCAGGAACTGGAAAGACGACGGATTAAGCATTGGGTTTGTTCCAACCATGGGCGCTCTTCACGAGGGGCATATCTCGCTGATCAAAAGTGCGCTGGACTCCTGCGACCGGGCGGTTGTAAGCATCTTTGTGAATCCCACCCAATTCGACAAGCCTTCAGACCTTCTAAAATATCCGCGGAACCTGGATCGGGACCTCCTGCAGATCTCTCAACTTAGTGATGATGTGGTGGTCTTTTCTCCAGACCCTGAAGAGATCTACGGCAATTCTATAACTTCAGAGGATTTTTCGTTCGATGGCCTGGAGCATCAGATGGAGGGTAAATTCAGAAATGGACATTTTAACGGCGTTGGTACCGTAGTAAGAAAGCTTTTCGAAATTGTAGAGCCCGATAAGGCATTTTTTGGCGAAAAAGATTTCCAGCAACTGCAGATCATCAGGAAAATGGTTGAGAAACTAAAGCTGGACATTGAAATAGTAGGCTGTCCCATTGCGCGGGAAATATCTGGCCTGGCAAGAAGCTCCAGAAATGAAAGGTTAAGCCCGGCCGAGCGACAAAACGCTGCCTTCATCTATAAGGTCCTCCTAAAGGTAAAAGATGATTTTGGCACAAAAAGTGCATCAGAAATAATCTCCTGGGTAGAAACAGCTTTCCGGGAAAACCAGAGACTTAAGCTTGAATATTTTGATATCGCCAGTAGTGACACTTTGGAAAGTATTCAGCAAAAAGAAGAGGGAAAAAAATACAGGGCCTTTATCGCTGCTTTCGCAGGAAACGTTAGGCTAATAGATAATATAGCTTTAAATTAACAAGCATGCAAATTCACGTTGTTAAGTCAAAGATTCACAGGGTTAAAGTTACAGGCGCAGACCTCAATTACATAGGCAGCATCACAATTGATGAAGACCTAATGGATGCAGCCAATATACTGGAAGGTGAGAAAGTGCAGATCGTCAACAACAACAATGGCGAGCGTCTGGAGACCTATGCTATTCCAGGCCCCCGGGGGAGTGGAGAAATCACCCTGAATGGTGCTGCAGCAAGAAGAGTGGCGAAAGGAGACATTCTTATTCTTATCACCTATGCCATTCTGGATTATGAAGAAGCCAAAACCTTTAAACCCTCGTTGGTATTCCCCAACGAAGAAAACAATCTTTTAACCTAATAGTTGAAAAAAAAGAAGCTGGTAAAGATCCTCAAGACAGCTCTCCCGCTTTTGTTGGGAGTTTTTCTTGTATGGTATTCCCTAAGCAGCGCTACCCCCGCAGAGCGTCGTGATTTGTGGAACAATATTTTGTTGGCAGACTCCAAATGGATCTATCTCTCACTCATCCTGGGAGTCCTTTCCCATCTTTCCCGGGCCTATCGCTGGAAATACCTGCTGGAACCACTGGGCTATAAACCCCGACTGGCGAATAGCTTTATGGCTGTGATGGGCGGTTATCTCGCCAATATGGGCGTACCTCGTTCGGGAGAATTCCTTCGCGGTGCCACCATTTCCACTTATGAAGACATTCCTTTTGACAAAGCCTTTGGGACCATTGTGTCTGAAAGGATCGCAGATCTGGTCATGCTCCTTGTTATTCTTGGCTTTAGTCTGGCCATCCAGACCGATACGTTCATCCAGTATCTGCAGAGCCACGATATCAATCCATTTTTAAGTATTGCAATTGTATTAGCGCTCATCCTCTTTGGTGTTTTGTTCCTTAAGCTCATTAAACAGTCCAAAATACCCATCTTTATTAAATTGAGGGATTTTGCCAGAGGCCTCCTGGAAGGGATGAGAAGCATTCTTAAAATGAAGCAGAAAAAGGCTTTCATCTTTCATACCGTCTTCATTTGGCTCATGTACATCCTGATGTTCTATGTGGTGAAATTCACCATCCCGGAAACCACCGGCTTATCCATATCCGGAATTATGGCCGCTTTTATTGTGGGTACTTTCGCGATCTCCACTACCAGCGGCGGAATTGGGATCTATCCTATCGCCATGGGGGCTGTTTTGCTGTTGTTTGGCATCAACCAGCAAGCTGGTGAAGCCTTTGGATGGATCGTCTGGGGCTCGCAAACCCTACTCACTATTGTCTTGGGTGGCTGTTCATTGTTATTTCTTCCGGTTTTCAACCAAAAGAAATAAATTTCTATCTTGCCAGCTGATTTAAACCTCAAGCCTATGTCCAAAAATCTACTCCTGTGGGCAATACTTTTGCTCTCCAGCATTGCGACCTCCCAAACTCTCTATGAGACGATTAGTTCCTCGAGCCTGGGAACAGAACGGGAAATCAAAATACAGCTCCCACGAAATTATGAAGAGAACAAAAAGAAGAACTATCCGGTGATCATCGCCCTGGACGGAGACTACCTTTTTGAACCGCTTGCAGGTGCCGTTGATTACTACTCGTACTGGGATGATATTCCTGAAGCTATAGTTGTTGGCGTGAACCAGGTACAAACCCGGGAACAGGATACGTATATCGACAACCAGCGTTATTTGCCAGATGATACCGGAGCCGCTTTTTTTGACTTCCTGGGAACAGAGCTGTTGCCATATCTAAGAAAGAATTATCGTACCGCACCCTTCGCGGTAATAGCAGGTCATGACCTCAGCGCGAACTTCAGTAATTATTTCCTCCTGAAGACAGATCCTGTTTTTCAGGCCTATATCAACCTTAGCCCCGACCTTAGTCCGGAAATGGCTCACCGTGTTACAAGTTCCCTTGCCCGTGCAAAGTCTCCAAAGTGGTTTTATCTTGCCACTGCTTCAAATGATATCAAGAGCCTCAGAGAATCCATTCTTAGCCTTGATGAACGTTTGAAAGGGGTCGACAACGACAACTTCCATTACAGGTTTGACAATTTTGAAGATGCCAGCCATTACTCTCTGGTAGGGAAGGCCATCCCCAATGCCCTTGAAAGCATTTTCGCAACCTATGCTCCTATTACCATGAAGCAGTATGAAGAAGAGATCGTTAATTCAGATATCTCTCCATACCAATATCTCCTGAAAAAATATGAGCATATTCAAACGGCTTTTGGAGTGAATATTCCCATTAGGGTCAACGATTTCCTGGCCGTAGGGAAAGCTTTAGAGTTCAACCAGAACTGGGAAGACCTGGAAAAGCTGGGAATACTGGCTAAAGAAAATTATCCCGATTCCATGCTGGGCACCTATTATCTTGCCCGCACATATGAGTCCAACGGGGAATACCAAAAGGCAGTAAGAACATACCAAAGCGCCTATGAGCAAGAGCCGGTGGCTTTTATAAATGTAGACTTTATGTTGCGTAAAGCTGAATTTATCAAAGACGAACTTAATTATTAGATCGGGCAGGGAGCAGTATGGCTAAAACAAACACCATCTTTTATTGCCAGAATTGCGGCACACAGCATTCGAAATGGCAGGGCCAGTGCACATCCTGCAGGGAATGGAATACGCTGGTAGAAGAAGTCCTGCAAAAAGCCGATCCAAAGGACTGGAAA
>JBEPWW010000132.1:0-6961 GCA_041642215.1 Salinimicrobium sp.
CGTGGGCGTGTTGTCATAAGAGCGAAGGCCCATACCGAGGAGATCCAGGGGAAAGAAGCTATAGTGGTTACAGAGATCCCTTATCAGATCAATAAGGCGGAAATGATCAAAAAAACCGCCGAACTTGTCAATGATAAAAAGATAGAAGGTATTTCCCTCATCAGGGATGAATCTGACAGGAACGGGATGCGTATCGTGTATATACTGAAGCGGGATGCCATTCCAAATATCGTTCTTAACACACTATACAAACATACTTCTCTTCAAAACTCCTTTAGCGTTAATAACATCGCACTGGTCAAGGGCCGGCCGCAAATGCTTAACCTGAAGGATATGATCCACTATTTTGTGGAGCACCGTCATGAGGTAGTTGTGCGTCGTACTGAGTATGAGCTTCGTAAAGCTGAAGAAAGGGCTCACATTCTTGAAGGGCTTATTATTGCTTCAGATAACATTGATGAAGTAATTGCCCTTATCAGGGCTTCCAACAATGCTGACGAGGCCAGGACGAAGTTAATAGAACGTTTTGAACTATCTGAGGTACAGGCCAAAGCGATCGTGGAAATGCGATTGAGACAACTTACAGGTCTGGAACAAGATAAGTTGAGAGCTGAATATGAAGAACTAATGGCTACCATTGAAGACCTGAAAGATATTCTTGCACGCAAAGAACGAAGAATGCAGGTGATCAAGGATGAGATGGTGGAAATAAAAGAAAAATACGGGGACGAAAGAAGATCTGTGATCGAATATTCCGGGGGTGACCTAAGTATGGAGGATATGATCCCAGATGAGCAGGTGGTGATCACGATTTCTCACGCCGGTTATATTAAAAGGACTCCTTTAAATGAATACAAGACCCAGAACAGGGGAGGAGTAGGACAAAAAGGATCAACCACCAGGAATGAGGATTTCCTTGAAAACCTGTTTGTGGGTACCAACCATCAGTATATGTTGTTCTTTACCCAAAAGGGAAAATGTTTCTGGATGCGTGTTTTTGAAATTCCCGAGGGAAGCAAGACTTCGAAAGGAAGGGCAATACAGAACCTGATCAACCTGGAGCCAGATGACAAACTTAAAGCTTTTATATGTACCCAGGATCTTAAAGATGAGGAGTATATAAACAGTCATTACGTGATCATGGCCACTAAAAAAGGACAGGTCAAGAAAACTTCTCTTGAACAATATTCCCGTCCAAGGACCAATGGGATCAATGCGATCACCATCAGGGAAGGGGATGAATTACTGGAAGCAAAATTAACTAACGGGGAGAGCCAGGTTATGCTTGCTCTCAAAAGCGGCAAAGCTATTAGGTTTGAAGAAAGCAAAACCCGTCCTATGGGTAGAAATGCTTCCGGAGTAAGAGGGATCACCCTTGCCGATGAGAATGACGAGGTAGTGGGAATGATCGCCGTGCAAAATCCACAGGAAGAAACCGTACTGGTAGTATCAGAAAACGGATATGGAAAACGCACCTATATTGATGACCCGGAAGATGGGGAGCCAATTTACCGTATCACCAACCGTGGAGGAAAAGGTGTAAAGACCATTTCGATCACCGAGAAAACCGGTAGTCTTGTGGCTATTAAAAATGTGACAGATTCTGATGATCTTATGATCATCAATAAATCTGGAATTGCTATACGAACTTCTGTAGACAGCCTTAGGGTCATGGGTCGGGCGACCCAGGGGGTTAGATTGATCAACCTCAAAGGAAATGATTCTATTGCGGCTGTTGCAAAAGTGATGAATGAAGAGGAGGATGTAGAGCAGATTGGGGAAGAGGAAAACATTGATATCACTGGCAAAGGAGAGGATGGCACAACTATTGCAAATGATAGCGAAGAATAAGTTAAACCCAAAACCAGAAAAAATGAAAACTAGAATTTTGACGGCAGTGCTAGCTATGTTTACTGTCGTGGCTTTTGCCCAAAAAAAGGAGATAAGACGCGCCGGGAAAGCCGTTGATAAAGGTAATTACCAGGAAGCCAGGAATTATCTTCAGGAGGCTGAGCCACAACTGGCAGGAGCTGATAATGATCAAAAGGCTGACTTTTACCTCTATAAGGGATATGCATTGATAGGTGACGGTGAGAACGTTCCTGCTAATGATCTCATGGAGGCTGTTGAGGCTTTTAAACAAGCAAGGGAACTTGGTCATGACAAAGCAGCAGAAGGGGCTGCCCTGGCGAGCAATGCATTAGTGAACAGTGCCATTGCAGACCAAAATGCTCAGAATTTCTCAGAAGCCGCTGAGAAACTTTTAGCAAGTTATGAATTAAACAAGCAGGATACTATATATCTATATTATGCTGCTTCTAATGCGGTGAATGCGAAGGAATACGATAAAGCACTTGAATATTACGAGGAGTTGAAGAAACTTGATTTTTCGGGGGTTGAGACGCAGTATATCGCAGTGAACAAGGAGACAGGCGAGGAAGAATTAATGCCTTCCAAGGAGCAAATGGATCTTTTTGTGAAAAGTGGTACCTATACCGATCCGCAGGAGCGCGTTACAGAATCTAAAAAAGGAGAGATAGCCAAGAATATTGCTCTTATTTATATAGATATGGGAGAAGAAGAAAAAGCTATTGCTGCCATGGAAGATGCTAAAGAAGCGAACCCTTCTGACATCAATTTACTGCAGGCTGAGGCTGATATGTATTACCGCATGGACAACATGGAAAAGTATCGTGAGATCATGGAGGAGGTGATAGAGCATGATCCTAATAATTCGACTTTATATTACAACCTGGGTGTAAGTACTGCTCAGCTGGGTGAAACAGAAAGAGCTATAGAATACTACAAAAAGGCCCTTGAACTGGATCCGGAAATGACCAATGCCCGACTCAATATTGCTTATGCAATTCTGGCTCAGGAGCGGGATTTAGTGGATGAGATGAACCAGCTTGGAACCAGTGCAGCAGATAGCAAGCGCTATGACGAGTTAGCTGAAGAGCGAAAGCAAATGTACAGGAATGCTATTCCTCACCTTGAAAAAATCATGGAACAGGATCCATCTGTAGAGGCTGCCAGAACCATGATGAATATTTACTACCAGATCGGTGAGCCTGAAAAAGCTGAAGAAATGAAAGCAAAAGTTGCTGAAATGGAAGCGAACCAATAAGCATCGACTGAGATATATAATAAAAAAACCCGCAGAAATGCGGGTTTTTTTTATATGATCTTTTTGATCACCCTAAGCTTATGGGTGTGCCTTCGAAGATCTGCATTGTAGATTCCGGAGTGATCGATCCTATCCAGGCGTACTTTTCCGTCTGCATGGATAATGTAATTGTCACTCATCATGATACCCACGTGAGTGATCAGACCTTCTTTATTATCAAAAAAAGCGAGATCACCCGGTTCGCTCTCTTCTATAAAACTAAGAGATTCTCCCTGTTTGGCCTGTTGATCTGCATTTCGATGCAGACTGTACCCATTCAATTTGTAAACCATTTGAGTAAAACCGCTGGAATCGATCCCGAAAGGGGTTTTTCCTCCCCAAAGAAACGGGGCGTTCAGGTATAGGAAAGCTGTCTGTAAAAGGTCTGCCTTTTCCTTTTTCCCAAAGGTAGTATTGCCGGAATGGGAATGGTTCAAGTATGAAACAGCATTTAAAACCGATCCCAGGGGAATAGGCATTAAATGCTGATTTTCACCACAGATGAATTCAATGAGATCTGCAGAAAGGATCTTTTCATCAGATTCAAAGCGGTTGTAATCCTCCTCTGAAAGTTTCTGATGCTGTTTATTGTCGATCCAACCCTCACATCCATCAAATGCAACACGTATCCTTGACCATTTCTCCCGTTGTTCCAGTACTTTAAAGTGTTCACCATAAAGTACCTGGCTAACCATTTCGCCAATATCTGAGGGCTCTGATCTAAGTGGGACTATGCTTAGATCGCAAATTCCGTATTGCATTAAAAAGGGGCTAAATTAATTGCTATTAATGACGTTCTATGACCATTGCAGAGGCACCTCCACCACCGTTACAAACCGCGGCCGCACCAATCTTGCCATTGTTTTGTTTTAGGACGTTGATGAGCGTCACGATAATACGGGCTCCCGAACAACCCAGTGGGTGCCCAAGACTTACCGCCCCGCCATTTACGTTGACGTTATCATCTTTTAGTCCAAGAATTTTCATGTTGACCAAGCCTACGACAGAGAAGGCTTCGTTGAACTCAAAATAGTCCACGTTGTCCAAAGTAATTCCGGCTTTGTCAATTGCCTTAGGTAATGCTTTTGAAGGAGCTGTTGTAAACCAAATAGGTTCTGTGGCCGCATCAGCAAAACTTTTTATGCTGGCAAGCACTTCCAGTCCCAGTTCCTCTGCTTTTTCCCTACTCATTAGAACCAGGGCTGCTGCCCCATCATTAATGGTGGAGGCGTTCGCGGCTGTCACGGTACCCTCTTTTCCAAAAGCCGGGCGAAGAGAAGGTATTTTATCGATTTTGACATTCTTGTATTCCTCATCCTCTTTTACCACCACAGGCTCTCCTCTTCTTTGAGGTACTTCTACAGGCACTACTTCATCATTGAACCTTCCGTCTTCCCAGGCTTTTCTTGATCGGTTGTAAGATTGGATCGCAAATTTGTCCTGTTCTTCACGGCTATAATTGTGTTCCTTTGCACAGTGATCTGCTGCCACACCCATCGCGTTTTGATCGTAGGCATCTACCAAACCGTCTTTTTGCATTCCATCCTCCATTTGTGCAGGGCCAAATTTATGCCCCTGTCTCAATCTTAGATAGTGAGGGATCTGGCTCATGTTTTCCATTCCTCCTGCCACTACTATAGAAGCATCTCCCAAACTGATGGCCTGCGCGGCCTGCATAACGGCTTTCATTCCACTGGCACATACTTTATTTACAGTAGTACAGGGCACGCTAGTAGGTATTCCTGCACCCAATGCCGCCTGCCTGGCCGGTGCCTGACCGTTTCCTGCCTGGACCACATTCCCCATCAAAACCTCTTCTACCATCTCGGGTTTTAGGTTGATCTTTTCAAGTGCTCCTTTTATTGCTATAGACCCTAACTTGGTAGCGGGTACTGTGGATAAGCTGCCAAGAAAACTTCCTATAGGAGTCCTGACCGCGCTCACTATTACTACTTCTTTACTCATGTTGTTCGGTTTAAATTTTACATATGCGAATTTAATCATTTTATAAGGAACAAACCAACGGCATCTCTCACAGCCGTCTTTTTTTAGTACATTTGAAGACAGTTTAGTATGTATGAAACGATTTGTAAATTTTCTTTTTAAGAATCAGGCTTTATTTTATAAAGTCTTTTTATTTCTCCTTACTACTTTCCTGATCGTTTATATGTTCCCAAAGGGTGGGAAATTCAAATATGAAATTCCTAAAGGAAAACCCTGGCAGTACGAAAATCTTTATGCTCCTTTTGATTTTGCAATCCGGAAAACTCCGGAAGAGATCGAAGCCGAAAAGGAAAGGATTCGTGAAAACCATATACCTTATTACGAGTACGATGCTGAAGTTGCAGCTGATGTGAAAAGCGCGCTAAAGGAACGCTTTTCTTCGGTTTTTTCAGATACCATTCCCCGTGTGCAGGAGTTAAGATTGCGGGATTTTGTTGAGAAAACAGCCGAGAGAATTTACCAGTATGGATTATTACAGGAAATAGACCCCTTAAGTCCTGATCAACTGGTCTATCTCAAAAAGGGAAATGAAGCAGAGGAGATTACTTACGAGAATATTCTGAAACAGGGCCAACTCCGAAATTTTCTTAATAGAAGGATAGACGAGGAACAATTACAACTTTTCAGGGAACAGCTCCTGGAATTATTTTTTGATACCGTAAGACCTAATGTCCGATATAATGAGGAACTTACTCAAAGGGAATTGCAAAGTAAGTATAACCAGATCTCTTATACCCGGGGCAGCGTTGAACGAGGGACCATTATAGTCGCTAAAGGAGAAGTGGTGGAAGGGGATAAGCTGCGCATCCTGGAATCCCTCAAAGCAGAATATGAATCCCAGATCTGGAGCCAGGCCAGTTATAACTGGGTGATCCTGGGCTATACGTTACTCGTCTTCCTGGCCCTGCTTATGTTAATGCTGTTCATTAGAAAATATCGGCCAGATATATTTCAAAATAATATCAAGGTCACCTTTATATTTTTTAACCTGCTATTGATGGTGCTGTTAACCGTTTTGGTTATCAGGTTCAATGTGAGCTATGTTTACGTAGTGCCCTTATGTATACTCCCTCTTACATTAAAAGGCTTTTTTGATTCCAGGCTTGGACTTTTTACTCATGTCATCACCGTTCTGCTCCTGGGATTCGTGGTGCCTGACAGTTATGAATACATGTTCCTGCAGATCATTGCCGGTATCGTAACCATTCTCACAGTTTCAGAACTGTACAAAAGGGCCAATCTCTTTATTACTGTTGGGCAGATTACCATGGTATATATTCTATCCTACTTTGCATTTACTGTTATTCAGGAAGGATCTATAAGTGAGGTCAACCCTGAAATCTTCCTGATGTTTATTCTCAACGGGGTAGCCACTTTATTTGTTCAGCCCTTGATCTATGCGTATGAAAAGGTCTTTGGGCTGGTATCTGACATGTCCCTGCTGGAATTGTCTGACACCAATACCAAACTGCTTAAAGAATTATCAGACAAAGCACCGGGGACTTTTCATCATTCGCTCAATGTCGCTAATCTGGCAGAGACAGCTGCAAATGAAATTGGGGCCAACGCGATGCTTGCCCGGGTGGGAGCACTGTACCATGATATTGGAAAAATGAGGAATCCTATTTATTTTTCCGAAAACCAGACCACTTCCGTAAATCCCCATGATGAATTATCCCCACGAGAAAGTGCGGAGATCATAATCGAACATGTGATCAATGGGATCGAAATAGCAAAAAAGCGAAACCTGCCGGACAGGGTGATCGATTTCATTCGTACCCATCATGGGAC
>JBEPWW010000133.1:0-6922 GCA_041642215.1 Salinimicrobium sp.
TTCTCCCGCATATCCCATATCTTCATCTCCCATTTACACGGAGACCATTACTTTGGACTGGTTGGACTGATCTCAACCTTCCGGCTGCTTAACAGGGAAAGAGCCCTGCATATACATGGACCAAAGTGTCTTAAGGAAATTATTACTCTCCAACTGAAAATGGGAAATTCCTGGACCAGTTATCCGCTGTATTTCCACGAATTAACATCCAAAGACCCACAGCTAATCCTAGACACTGAAAAAATTTCAGTGGAGACGATCCCTTTAAAACACCGTATTTACACCAACGGATTCCTCTTCAGGGAAAAACCGGGAGATCGTAAGTTATTGATCAGCGAAGTTCAAAAATATGATATTGACGTAGCTTATTACCGGAGCATCAAGAAAGGAAAAGATATTCGACTTGATGACGGGACCCTGGTTCCCAACAAAGAATTAACAGCCGATCCTGAGCCACCAAAGAGCTATGCCTATTGCAGCGATACGGCTTATAGCCCGGAAATAGTCGACCAAATTAAAGACTGTACCGTGCTTTACCATGAGGCTACTTTCCTGGAAGAGCAAGCCTATCTTGCTGCTCCCACCAAACATTCCACTGCCAGGGAAGCTGCGGCTATAGCAAGGGCAGCAAAAGTTTCCACCCTGGTCTTAGGACATTACTCCACACGGTACACCTCAATTCTTCCCTTTGGAGAGGAAGCACGCCAGGTATTTCCTTTCGTTGAACTGGGGGATGATGGGAAGGTATTGGATTTCAATTAATTACTGTTCATATTTTGTGTATTTCACCGATTAAATTGATTCATTAATCGGTGCTTGTAAACCTATTTTCTTACGCTATGTTTGTAGGATATCAAGCTAATTTGTGTTAAAATTGGCTTAAAATGTGCAGTTCATCGACAAAATGGTTTGTTTATCGGAAAAAAATCTTACTTTTCCAGTCCCAAACCAATTCAATCGGTGTGATTATGAAGAACTTAACCTACAAATTCTGCGTCTTACTTGTGGCCTTAATTTCTTTCGCCTCCTGTTCCAAAGATAGCCTGGAAGAAATGGAAACTGCATCCCTAGGTACCGAACCTGTCCCCCTGAACTATTCAGCTGTGGAAATGGAAGTGCTGGATCTGGTAAATGCTTACCGGATGGAAAAGGGGTTATCGCAGCTGGATTATATGGATGATATTTCCCGACAGGCTATGGATCATAATACGCACATGCTCGAAAATAATGAAGTATGCCACCATGACTTCCCTAGCCGGTATACGGCTCTGGTCAATGGAGTAGGGGCGAAAGCAGTTAGTGAAAATGTGGCCTTTGCTTACAGAAGTGCAGAAGCCGTGGTGAATGCCTGGATCAAGAGCGACGGACACAGAATAAATATGGAAGGAGATCATACCCATTTCGGGATTTCGGTAAAAGAGGATCAGGACGGAAAACCCTACTATACCAATATTTTTATCAGGAATTAAATAGCAACCCCTTGAGAATTCCACTTGTTTTCATAAGGTTATTTAAATCGAAAAGGAGGCTTTAGAGCCTCCTTTTCTTTGGTTGGTTAGTAAGTGCAGGGATTTTTATTCCATTTTGACCACTTTGAAGATAGATCGTCGGTTCAATTGATGTTGTTCTTCGTTACATCGGGCACAATCTATCTCAGGCTGTTCTTTTCCGTAGCCTTTATAGGTTACAATACGATCTGGGGAAATACCTTTTGAAACAAGATAATCATAAGTGGATTGCGCTCTTCTGTCTGCCAGTCTTCTGTTATACTCTGCAGAACCTCGAGAATCGGTATGAGAGCCTATTTCGATAACCAGTTCGGGATAATCATTTGTCATGAGATCAACAAGCTTGTCCAGTTCCTTTGCTGCGTCTGGCCTTATGTTGGCCTTGTCAAAATCAAAGTAGATCTTATTGATCTCGGCCAAATATTCCACATCATTTACAGGGGATAATTCAATATCATATACCAGTTCAGTCTGCTCATCCATATAGGAGGTATTAAGGCTTCCCTGCTTTTCGTGGTATTTGATATGCTTGGCTTCAATGGGATATTCCCTGTCACGCGCGATCTCTGTGTGAAAACTACCTGTAGAATCTGTCTCCAGGAATGCGACCTGTTCATTTTGATCGTTCAGCAACCTTATGGTGGCATTAGGAATAGGTTTGGCATTGACAGAGTCTGTAACGGTCCCTTTCAAAACAAGTGGAGCCAATATGTTCACGGTATAGATATCGTCACTACCTATCCCGCCTGGCCGGTTGGAGGAGACATATGCTCTGCCGGTTTCAGAGGTAAGTGAAAATGCGAAATCATCACGGCTGCTGTTCACCGGTTCCCCCAGGTTTGTAACCCGGGCTCCATCTTCAGGAGCGAGCATGAAGACATCCAGCATTCCATAGCCCTTGTGCCCATCTGACGAGAAGTAAAAAAAACCATTTTCGGCCCTGAACGGGAAAAGTTCGTTCCCCGGAGTGTTTATTTCGGGGCCCAGATTTTCAGGATCTCCGTAGGTGCCGTCATCTGCTATGGAAACCTTGTAAAGATCTGATCCTCCCAAACCACCGGGAGCTTCTGAAGCGAAGTAAAGGATTTTACCGTCAGCTGATATGCTTGGGTGCCCTACAGAGTAGGTGTCGCTGCTAAAAGGCAGTTCTTCGACATCCTGCCAAGAGTTATTTTTCCAGGTGGCTTTGTAGATCTTAAGATGGTTCACCCCTTCCTTGTCCTTCTTTCCATTTCTGTTGTTGAGATAATTATTGCGGGTGAAATACATGGTCCTGCCATCGGCAGAAATGCTTACCGGTCCCTCATGACGAACGGTATTGACTTCCCCGGCCACAGGGGTTACGCCGGGATTTGCTGTAGCTTTGTAGATATCCAGGAATGGCTCTCCATTCCAGTCATAGATCTTTGTTTTTGTATTTCCTTCCCCTCTTGCAGAAGTAAAGTAGATGGTGCCATTGTTCTCGGTCGCACCAAAATCACTGTACTGGGAATTGAAATCTGCAAGTGAGACCCGGTAGGTCTCGAGGCCGCGGTAGGTATTGATATTATCTCCGCTAAGGAATTCTTCTGCCCTTTGAGCATGTTTCCCTTCCTGTTGGTATTTCCTTAACCATTCCCGGGACTTCTCATATTCCCGCACCCCTCTAAGGGCCTGGGCATATTTATAATAATATTCTGGAGAAACATCCGGCTGCTGTACTACCTGCTCGTAGTAGATCACCGCGTTTTCGGGATCCCTAAGGCGAAAATAGGTGTCGGCGAGTTTGCGCTGATTGTGGCTGGTATTATAATCCCTTTCCAAAAGGTCTTTATACATATCTGCCGCTTTTGCGTAGGCGAAATCATTAAAAAGCCGATCTGCTTTCTTTTGTTTTCCGGATTGGGCAGAAACTATAAACACCGGAACGATAAAGAATAGGAGGAATAAGTATTTGTTGTTCATAATCCGTGTTTTTAATTAGAAGAATCTTGGGGACTTATATTTGGTGTTGTTTAGTCTAAATTCATAGATCAGGAGGATCTCGTGGGTTCCCGAAGTATAAGGGCGAAGATCTGAGATGGAATGTTCATAAGCATAGCCCACCCTTAATGGCTGGAGTATCTGGAAGTCCACGAAGGCTCCAATAGCGTCATCTATACGGTAATTGGCTCCCAGATATACGGTTTCATCATAGATGAACGTACTGGAAATATCCACAGATAGCGGTGCCCCCTGGGTAACCTTAAACAGGGTGGTAGGACGAAGTTTAAGTTTTTCATTCAGGTCAAAAACATAGCCTCCTGTAAGGTAGTAATGCACCTGTTCGAGTGCCACATACTCGCTGTGCTCATTATTGTCATTGTTGAGTACTTTGGGTGCGGAGAGGCCGATATACCAATCATAGGACGACAAAAAGAGACCTGCGCCAAAATTGGGGGTCCACCTGTTAAACGTATCTCCCCTGAAAAATGGATCATCGGGAACATCCCGAAGCAGTTCTTCATCCAGATTATAATAGCTCATTCCTCCTTTTATCCCAAAGGACAGTGTGGTTTCGGGGGCTACATTAATGGTATAGGAAAAATCCCCATAGACATAGGTGTAATTTTCATACCCCGCCTTATCATTGATAACCGATAATCCCAGCCCTACTTTTTCATTGCGCAGGGGGGAATGGATCGAAACTGTTTGTGTCTGGGGGCCTCCGTCCATACCTGCCCACTGGCTGCGATGCAGCCCAATAAGTGATATGGCGTCCCTGTTGCCCGCATAGGCCGGATTGATCGAGATCGTATTGTACATGTACTGCGTAAATTGTGGTAATTGCTGGGAGTACGAGGTAGCGCTAACAAACAGGATGAAACTTATAATATAGAATTTTTTCATTTTATGGCTGTTTTATTTTGTTCCTAAGTAGATATAGCTTTGAATAGGCTCAAACCCGCTCTGGTTGATCTCCAGGATATAATAATATGTTCCTGAAGGTAATCTGGAGCCGGAAACCGATTTGTTGGAGGTACCGTCCCAGTTGTTCTGATAATTATTGGATTCATAGACCATATTCCCCCATCTGTTAAACACTTTCAGGTTATAGGTGAAGCCGCAATCAACATCCAGTCCTACGGTAAAAAAGTCATTCCTGTTGTCGCCGTTAGGAGTAACGGTCTTTGAGATACTGCTCTTAATATCTTCCAGCCCACACGGCAATACAATACAATCCTCATTAATGCTCACCATTACTGTGGTGGTGGAAGGACAGGCTCCTTCACTAATCACATAATTGAAGGCATATTCACCTATTGCGAGCAGGGATGGATCTATACTGCCGTTCTGCAGGGCTCCCGTGTCCTGTGGGTCTTCCCAGGTTCCGGAGGTGTCATAGTCCCCAAGCAGCAACTCAGACAGATCAAACACAGCATCGTCAACACAAATGTCTGCTGTGGTTGTTTCTATTTCTGTCGGGATGGGATTTACATTTACGACCTGGGTATAGACAGCTTCATTTCCGGGGCAGTCGGTTACGGTCCAGGTCCTTGTAATGACAAATGATTCATTTTCACCATCTGTGACGTCTTCTTGAAATACCACCTGTACCTCTTCTGAACAGTTATCTGTAAAATTTAGCTCTGGTGCCATTGGAATCTCTTCACAGGTGATATTGATCTCTGCTTCAAAACTTCCATCCAATTCAGGAGCAGTAGTATCTTCCACGGTGATTACCTGCGTATGGCTTATGGAATTATCATTCCTGTCAATTGCGGTCCATGTTCTGGTGATCAAATAACTGGAAGCGCAGTCTGTGGGAGTGATCTCTTCGGAAAATTCTAAGTTTACCTCACATCCATCCTCTGCAGTCATTTCGGCTGCCTCGGGGACAGAATCACATTGTGCGGTCATATCTAAAGGAAGCTCTGATGTCCATTCCGGAGCGGTTGTGTCATTTATGACCACGTTTTGTGTCGTGGTAGTGCTGTTTCCGTTTCCATCCTCAAAAGTCCAGGTGATGACGTATTCCCCCTGCTCGGTATAAGTCAGCGGGTCCTCAGTAGTTCCTGTGATCTCCCCGGCGCAATTATCAGTTGTTACGGGCGCGGTTACGGTTACTTCACATTCCCCGGTGGCATCTTCAAGGGTGATCTCTTGCGGAGCGGTGGTGTCATTCACGATGACATTCTGGGTTGCGGTAGTGTTGTTTCCGTTTCTATCCTCAAAGGTCCAGGTGATGACATATTCTCCCTGCTCGGTATAAGTCAGCGGGTCCTCAGTAGTTCCTGTGATCTCCCCGGCGCAATTATCGTTTGTTACGGGCGCGATAATGGTTACTTCACATTCCCCGGTGGCATCTTCAAGGGTGATCTCTTCCGGAGCGGTGGTGTCATTCACGATGACATTCTGGGTTGCGGTAGTGTTGTTTCCGTTTCCATCCTCAAAGGTCCAGGTGATGACATATTCTCCCTGCTCGGTATAAGTCAGCGGGTCCTCAGTAGTTCCTGTGATCTCCCCGGCGCAATTATCGTTTGTTACGGGCGCGATAATGGTTACTTCACATTCCCCGGTGGCATCTTCAAGGGTGATCTCTTCCGGAGCGGTGGTGTCATTTACGATGACGTTCTGGGTTGCAGTAGTGCTGTTTCCGTTTCCGTCCTCAAAGGTCCAGGTGATGACATATTCCCCCTGTTCGGTATAAGTCAGCGGGTCATCAGTAGTTCCTGTGATCTCCCCGGCGCAATTATCGTTTGTTACGGGCGCGGTTACGGTTACTTCACATTCCCCGGTGGCATCTGCAAGGGTGATCTCTTGCGGAGCGGTAGTGTCATTCACGATTACGTTCTGGCTTGCGGTAGTGCTGTTTCCGTTTCCATCCTCAAAGGTCCAGGTGATGACATACTCCCCCTGCTCGGTATAAGTGAGCGCGTCGTCAGTAATTCCTGTGATCTCCCCGGCGCAATTGTCGCTTGTTACGGGCGCGGTAACGGTTACTTCACATTCTCCGGTAGCATCAGGAATATCGATCTGCTCTGGAGCATGGATATCCTGCACGATCACGGTTTGCTCTGAAGTAGTAATGTTGCCGTTCCCGTCATCAAAATTCCAGGTAATTTCAAAATACCCCTGTTCTGTATAAACAAGCGGATCTTCAGTAGTTCCAATGATCTCTCCTGCACAATTATCTGTAGTGGTAGGCGATGTAACAACTACCTCACATTCCCGGGTGATGGTAGGGATAAAGAATTTTTCTGGAGCGGTAGTGTCATTCACGATGACATTCTGAATAGCGGTAGTGCTGTTTCCGTTTCCATCCTCAAAGGTCCAGGTGATGACATACTCCCCCTGCTCGGTATAAGTCAGCGGGTCCTCAGTAGTTCCTGTGATCTCCCCGGCGCAATTATCAGTTGTTACGGGCGCGGTTACGGTTACTTCACATTCCCCGG
>JBEPWW010000134.1:0-6915 GCA_041642215.1 Salinimicrobium sp.
AGCTGCTGCCTTCACCAACTGTGAACTGGGCGTACTTCCGGTGGATAAGAGAGACCTGATCGCACAGGTTTGCGATGAGATCCTTACCGGGAAACACGATGATCAATTCCCGCTGGTGATCTGGCAGACAGGAAGCGGTACACAAAGCAACATGAATGTAAATGAGGTGATCGCCAACCGGGCCCATCAGCTGGCCGGTAAAAAGATTGGAGAAGGTGAAAAAACACTTAGCCCTAATGATGACGTTAACAAGTCTCAATCCTCGAATGACACCTTCCCGACCGGAATGCATATTGCTGTTTATAAAAAGATCACAGAAGTAACCATTCCCGGGGTTCGTCAACTGCGCAATACCCTTAAGAAAAAAGCCGAAGAATTTAAAGATGTCGTAAAGATAGGTCGCACCCATTTTATGGATGCCACTCCCCTCACGCTGGGGCAGGAATTCAGCGGTTATGTTTCCCAGCTGGATCATGGTCTTAACGCCCTGGAGAATACCCTGCCTCACCTTTCTGAACTTGCCCTCGGGGGTACCGCCGTTGGTACCGGTCTTAACACTCCAAAAGGATATTCGAAAAGGGTGGCGGAATTCATTGCGAAATTCACCGAACTTCCACTGATCTCTGCTCCCAACAAATTTGAAGCCCTGGCGGCGCATGATGCTTTCGTTGAAACCCACGGGGCTCTTAAAACGCTGGCTGTTTCCCTAAATAAGATAGCGAATGATGTAAGGATGCTGGCTTCCGGTCCCCGTAGCGGAATAGGCGAAATTCTCATCCCGGCCAATGAGCCAGGATCTTCCATTATGCCGGGAAAAGTGAATCCAACCCAGGTAGAGGCTTTAACCATGGTATGCGCCCAGGTGATAGGGAATGATGTTACGATAAACGTGGGTGGCATGCAGGGCCAGTTCGAGCTCAATGTTTTCAAGCCGGTAATGGCCGCCAACATTTTGCAGAGCTCGCGTCTTTTGGGTGACGCATGTGTGTCTTTTGACAGGCATTGTGCTGCGGGGATTGAAGCCAACCACGACAGGATCAAGGAATTGCTAAACAATTCTTTAATGCTCGTAACTGCGTTGAATACGAAGATCGGTTATTATAAAGCTGCAGAGATAGCCAATACGGCCCATCAAAATGGCACCACTCTTAAAGAAGAAGCAGTAAACCTTGGCTATGTAACAGCTGAAGAATTTGACGAGTGGGTGAACCCTAAAGAAATGGTAGGCGGCATGAAATAAATGACCCCTCCCCTGTTAGTATAAAGAGGCTGTCTACTGGACAGCCTCTTTTTTTTGTTTGGATTTTAATCTGGTAATTTCAGGAACAGCTTTACTTAATCAAACAGGGTGGTTTCGTCAACAGGTCGATTATCCATAAATTCCCTGGCTTTTTGAATATGGGGTGCCATTACCACATCTTCCCTGACCAGGGGCACCTCTTTTCTAAAAGCTTCTATAAGTTCTTTAAGAAACGGAGAGGTCTTATGGGGGGTTCTATATGACAGGGCCTGAGAGGCATTGAACAATTCGATCGCCAGTATGGTCGCCACATTCTCCACCACCCGTACCAGTTTGGTAGCCGCATTTGCCCCCATGCTCACATGGTCTTCCTGCCCATTGGAGGAAACAATGGAGTCCACACTGGCCGGGCTACATAATTGTTTATTCTGGCTTACGATGCTGGCCGCAGTGTATTGAGGGATCATGAAACCGCTGTTAAGGCCCGGGGCATCTACAAGAAATGCCGGCCCCCTAAGACCGGAAACCAGCTGGTATATCCTTCTTTCTGAAATGTTCCCCAGCTCGGCCATAGCAATAGCCAAATAATCAAGGCTTAGGGCAAGTGGCTGACCGTGAAAATTCCCACCAGAAATGATCTTATCGGCATCTACAAAAATATTGGGATTATCAGTGACTGAATTGATCTCGGTCTTGAAGGATTTATGAACAAAAGAGATCGTGTCCTTACTGGCTCCATGTACCTGCGGGATACACCTGAAGGAATAAGGATCCTGCACATTCTGCTTATGTTGCCCCGCAATTTCACTGCCTTTTAAAAAACTCCTGATACGTTCGGCAGTTTTGACCTGGCCCCGATGCGGCCGAACCAAATGGACCAATTCATCAAAAGGAGACAGGTTGCAGTCAAAAGCATCAACAGATAAGGCCCCTATCACATCGGCCCAATAAGACAGCCGGTAGGATTCCAGCAAGGCATACACCCCGTGGGCGCTCATGAACTGTGTTCCGTTTAAAAGCGCCAGGCCTTCTTTAGACTGCAACTGCACAGATTTCCAGCCAAATTTTTTCAATATTTTTTCTGAAGGTACTATTTCCCCTTTATAGTACATTTCTCCTTTCCCAATTAATGGTAATGATAAATGGGCGAGAGGCGCCAGATCTCCCGAAGCACCCAGCGAACCCTGGGAGTAAACCACCGGCAAAAGATCATTATTATAAAAATCCACCAGTCTGTTAACTGTTTCAAGGCTAACTCCCGAATGCCCGTAACTAAGGGACTGTATTTTAAGCAGCAACATGAGTTTTACGATGATCTGCGATACTTTTTCTCCCGTACCGCAGGCATGGGACATCACGAGGTTTTCCTGGAGCTGGGTTAGATTCTCCGAAGAGATCTTTACGTTACATAAAGAACCAAATCCTGTATTGATCCCGTAAATGGGCGTTTTATTCTCCTTCATTTTGTCATCCAGGTACCTGCGGGCTTTTTCAATATTGGAGATCGCCTCTTCACTCAGGGCCAGCTTCTTATCCTTATCCAGAATCTCCCTAATTTCCTTAAGATCAATTACAGCAGAAGTAATATAATGGTGTTCTTTCATGATTTCATGTTTCTGAGCCGGCTTGAAAATTAAGGTCCAGATAGGCCCTTCCCAGGTTTTTAGCTATGTCACCTGCGATCATGGCTTCATAACCCAGGCTCGCAGCAGCAAAATCGCCAGCTCTGCCATGCAAATATATACCAAAAATAGTGGCAGTCAAGGGATCGTACTGTTGGGAAATAAGACCTGTGATGATCCCGGTAAGAACATCCCCGCTTCCGGCGGTTGCCATTCCGGGATTTCCGCTGGTATTTACATAAAGATTTTCAGGAGAGACCGTAAGGGTATAACTACCTTTTATCACCAGGACCACCTCATATTCCTTAGCAAAATCCTTCACTTTCTGGAGTTTTTCGAAATCATCACGCCACTCTCCTATAAGGCGTTCCAGTTCTTTGGGATGAGGGGTCAAAACAGATCTAGCGGGAATCTTCTTCAGCAATTCCCTGTTATAGGCCAGCAGGTTCAAACCATCGGCATCAATAACCATTGGCTTTTCTACCTTTTCCAGCAACGCCCCGAAAGCATCCCTGGTCTCATCCTTTTTCCCTACCCCCACGCCAAAAGAAATTACCGAAGGGTCCAGGTCAAAATCTATATCGCTCAGAAATTTTTCGGCTTTATCTGTGATCACCATTGCTTCTGGTAAGACTGTTTGCAGCATCGTATAGCCGCATGAGGGTGCAAATATGGTAACCATCCCAGCCCCGGCTCTTAATGCAGCCGTTGCAGTAAGGCTTATACTGCCCATTTTCCCATAACTCCCCCCTACCACTAAAGCATGTCCGTAAGTTCCTTTATGAGTGATTTTTTCACGCCTTTTATAATAGGTCCGAGCCTCAAGGTAACCTATTAATTCCATTCCGGTATCGGTCTCATTTAGGTACTGCGGGTCGAGGCCGATATCCACCACTTCCAGAGCCCCTGCAAAACCGGCAGTCTCCGGCAAATAGAAGACCAGCTTGGGCGCCTGAAAAGTAACGGTGCTATTTGCTCTTATGACCAGGCTCTTATCTGGGGTGGGTTCTCCTGCAAAAAGTCCCGAGGGCATATCTATTGCCAGCACAAAAGCCCCGGACTTGTTAATATGTTTAATAAGTCCACCCACCCATCCTTCCGGCGGGCGGTTCAAACCAATCCCAAAGATCGCATCCACAACAAAATCCTGCCGTTGTAGCTCAGGAAAATCTTCTTTGGATTTCACCTGAACGGGCCAATCTCCCGAAACATTCTTCAATCGCTTATAATTAAGAAGGAAATCTTCGGAACGTTGATCGCTATAGTTCACGATATAAACGCTGACCGTATATCCATGTTCGGTCAACAGGCGGGCTACTACCAGCCCGTCACCGCCGTTATTCCCAATGCCACAAAATACTTTTATATGTACATTCCTGCCATTGAGTTCATGATGAATGTGTCTAAATACCTTCGTCGCCGCCCGCTCCATTAATTCATCAGAGGTAATCCCCTGTCTTTCAATTGTGAGCCCTTCTGCTTCCTTAAGTTGATCTGTTGAAAATATTTTCATAGGATATCCGGTATTAGGTTCTATACAAATATTGAATTTCACATTTGCCTACCTGAGGCTATTGTTTTTCTTCTTAATAAATTACAATTTTTGAGGGGAAATCCTTTCCGAAATTGATAAATTTGCTCAAATTTTAATCAACATGAAGGATACAGCCCTTACCTCTACCCATATTGCACTGAACGCTAAAATAGTTCCTTTCGCGGGATATAATATGCCCGTTTCCTATGAAGGAGTAAATGCAGAACACGAAACCGTGAGAAACGGCGTAGGTGTTTTTGATGTTTCCCATATGGGAGAATTTTTAATAACCGGGGAAAACGCACTGGACCTGATCCAGAAGATCAGCTCCAATGACGCCTCAAAGCTGGTGGATGGAAAAGCACAATACAGCTGCATGCCCAATGACCAGGGCGGGATCGTTGATGACCTCATCATCTACCGCTTCAATGCCGAAAAGTATTTACTCGTTGTGAACGCCTCCAATATTGAAAAGGACTGGAATTGGATCTCTCAACACAATACTATGGATGCGACCATGCGGGATCTCTCTGACGAATATTCCCTTCTGGCTATTCAGGGCCCCAAAGCGGTCGAAGCCATGCAATCCCTAACTGAAGTGGACCTGTCTGAGATCAAATTCTACAGTTTTGAAGTGGCTGAGTTTGCAGGCGTACCAAACGTGATCATTTCTGCAACCGGATATACGGGAAGCGGCGGATTTGAGATCTACTGTAAGAATGAAGATGCTAAAAAAATATGGGACAGCGTGTTTGAGGCCGGAGCCGATTATGGGATCAAACCCATTGGGCTTGCTGCAAGGGATACCCTTAGACTGGAGATGGGTTTCTGTCTCTATGGAAATGACATCGATGATACTACCTCCCCTATTGAGGCTAAATTGGGGTGGATCACCAAATTCACAAAAGACTTTATCAATTCTGAAGCCTTAAAAGAGGAGAAAGAAAAAGGTCCAAAAAGAAAACTTATTGGGTTTGAACTGGATGAACGCGGTATCCCCCGCCAGGGTTATGACATTGTGGATAACGATGGCAAGGTTATTGGCGTTGTTACTTCGGGAACCATGTCCCCTTCCCTTGAAAAAGGAATAGGTTTGGGGTATGTCCCAACTGAGTATGCCGCCCCGGGAAGCAAGATAAATATCCAGGTACGTAAAAAAGCCCTTCCTGCGACGGTGGTCAAGTTGCCATTTTATAAAGGATAATTTTTTTGAAGAAAATATTGATTTTGGGAGCAAGTGGCTTTATAGGCAATGCCTTATATAAGGAGCTTTACCCCTACTATGATACTCACGGCACCTACCGTACCGATAATGCTTTTTTCGCAGGGAATCAAAAGTTCCACCAGTTTGATGTCGAGCGGGAAAGCATTGGGATCCTACTGGAAAATTTAAAACCTACCGTCATTATTTCCGCCCTGCGCGGAAATTTTGACGCACAGGTTCATGCTCATCTAGAGATCATCGATTATATACTGCGGCAAGACAGCAAACTAATCTTTTTATCCTCGGCCAATGTATTTGATGCCTTCACGAATTACCCTTCTTACGAATATGATAAAACCTTATCTCATAGCATCTACGGAAGGTTCAAGATCAAAATAGAAAATGCCCTTTTACGCATTCCCAACCATAAATATGTCATTGCTAGATTACCCATGGTTTATGGTGCCCAGTCACCAAGGATACAGGAGATAAAGAATCAACTGCAGCGTAAGGAAGCTATAGAGGTTTTTTCTAATGTGGTGGTGAATGCCAACACAGAGACCAAACTTACACAACAAATCCATTACATCATCAACCGCAACAGGCGGGGTGTTTTCCATCTGGGCAGCAATGACCTGGTGCATCATAATGACCTGGTGACAGATATTTGTGAAACCCTGGGGTTCAACAAACCCCTCCTTAAAAATGTGTATGATTCCAATTTCGACAGGTTCCTAGCGGTAGTACCAAAAGACAATCTGCTTCCCAGAAACCTTCAGATATCTGTGCAGGAGGTAATAAAAAGCACCTTTGTTTCTTAGTTGTTAATATTATATTAAATCAATTCTTCCCTCTGCTTCGTGCTCCTCAGGTTTCTTAACTTTAAGAAAAACAAAACATCCAATGAAAAAACTGAGCGAACAGGAAATCCATCAGGGGCTGGAAAGCCTGGATGGTTGGGAATACAAAGAAGACGCGATTCACACCTCCCTGGAATTCGAGAATTTCAAGGAAGCCTTTTCCGTCATGGTGCGCATTGCCTTTGAAGCAGAAAGCATGAACCACCATCCCGAATGGTCCAATGTCTATAATGAATTATCTATCTCACTTTCCACCCATGAAGCAGGTGGTTTAACAGAGAAAGATTTCAAACTGGCACGCCGCATTGAAGAGATCATAGATGCCAGTTAATAATCTGCTGCAGGAACTTTCCGGGAATAGAAGCTTTTTCCTATTTTTACGCCGGATTTAATAAATAATATGGGAAGAGCATTTGAATTCAGGAAAGCGCGTAAAATGAAGCGATGGTCGGCTA
>JBEPWW010000135.1:0-6907 GCA_041642215.1 Salinimicrobium sp.
CCTATCCTCTTCTTGTCCCCGTAAAAGCCGTAAGCTTTGTGGGAAGGGAATATGAAAGTTACGGTTTCCCCTTCGTGCATGAGCTTTAGTCCTTCCCGCATCCCGCTAAAAAGTTCTTCCTGGTCCATGGCATAGGTACGGGTGGGTATCTCGGCATCTGTATAGATGGTTTCCCCCTCCAGGGTCCTAATGTCATAATCAAACTCCACCAGGTCCCCGAATTCGGGAGTCTCTGTGGCTGTGGTGTCCTGTTTTTCGTAATAATACCAGAATCCGTTAGGGGAGGAGAGATACTGATGAGCTGAATCTTCTTCAATGATCTCCATGATCTTTTCCTCTTCCTCGGCAACCAGCTTTTTATTGCGTTCTACAGCTTCCTTTATAAAAGAACCCGAATTGCGGTTTACGGGTTCCCGTGCCTCCGGGGATTTACAGGAAAATACCAGCAAGATCAAAAGTATGTTGAAAACGAGTATTTTCATATTTTCAGACTTGTTTTGTAATCGGGTAATATACTAAGAAATTTTTCAATGGTCTCTTTAAGGGAGAGGTCGCTTTTTCCGCCGGCAGCATTAATATGACCTCCTCCGTCAAAATATTTCCTGGCAAGGGCGTTGACAGAAAAGGTTCCTTTTGACCTTAAGGAGATCTTGACGATCTTATCTTTTTCATTTTCAATGAAGATTGCGGCGAAGACGATTCCAGTTAGGGATAGCCCGTAATTCACAAAACCTTCGGTGTCCCCTTTTTTGAAGTTATACCGATCCAGTTCTTCCTGAGTGAGCGTGATATAAGCCGTCCTGTACCCCTCAACCACAGTGAGGTTTTGAAGCGCAAGCCCCAGCAGCTGTAACCTGCTGTAGCTGTTGGTGTCATAAATGTTTTCGTGAATGCTTGTATTGTCTGCTCCCCGGTCTATAAGGTCTGCCAGGACCCTGTGGGTCATGCTGGTGGTGGAGCGGTACCTGAAGGATCCCGTATCGGTCATTATGCCTGTATAGAGGCAGGTAGCTATGGATGGGGTGATTTTTTCGGTAAGCCCTATTTTCTGTATGAAATGATAGACCATCTGGCAGGTGGAACACATGCTGGTATCGCTATAAACGATATGGGCATAATCCCCGGGTTCCTGGTGGTGATCGATCATAATAAAAGTAGCATCAGCGGCCTCCAAAGCAGGTCTCATTTCTCCGGCTCTTGAAAGGTGGTTGAAATCCAGGGTGAAGATCATGCTGGCTTCCTGAATGAATTTCCTGGCACGCTCTTCCTCCTTTTCATAAATGATCACCTCTTCCTGGTAAGGCATCCACTTTAAAAAATCAGGGTAGTTATTAGGGGAAATCATTTGCACATGGTGATCCTGTTCTTCAAAAAGGATCTTAAGTGCCAGACATGATCCCATCGCATCCCCGTCAGGTCCCCGATGCGGCACGATGACTATTTTTTGAGGAGTGGATAAAAGCTCCTTAAGGTGAGATATATTTTCTTGCGTCATAGAGGGCGAAGATACCGATTATTTGAAGATGGTAAAATCAACTTTCCCCGATTTTAAGGAATCCTTCCTGAAATTGCACTTTTGAAGCGGGAATTCCGCGATAGGCTCTGTAAGAGACATAAACCTATAATTATAATTGGTATTGGTGCCGAATTGCTTATTTTTGCCGCAAATATAAAACAGAAGTAATGGCAGGAAACAGAACTTTCACCATGTTAAAGCCCGATGCAGTTGAAAATGGACACATTGGAGCTATTTTAGATCAAATAACCGCTTCAGGATTCAGGATCGTGGCGATGAAACTTACACAAATGACGCGTCGCGACGCCGAGAAATTCTATGAGATCCACAACGAACGTCCGTTTTTTGGGGAACTGGTTGAATTCATGACCCGCGGGCCTGTTGTAGCTGCTATTCTTGAAAAAGAAAATGCGGTAGACGATTTCAGAACGTTAATTGGTGCTACCAATCCTGAAGATGCTGCTGAGGGGACTATCAGGAAGAAATATGCTGCTTCAGTTGGCGAGAATGCTGTGCATGGAAGTGACAGCGATGAGAACGCAAAAATTGAAGGAGAATTCCATTTTGCCGGAAGGGAAATGTTCTAGACATCCTTTTATATATGAAACAGAAAACCACCTTTTTATAGGTGGTTTTTTTATGGGGTGTTGGGAAAATCTTTATCCTGGTCTGCTCATTGCTGAAAAAGCACCGGGATCCATTGTTGCTATGAGGCTGGAAGCCAGGGATACAGTATTGATATCAAGGTGTTGGGTCCAGCTGGGGACTGTTTGATGTCCCGGTTCCATCCAAAACTCCTCGATCCCGTCTGCTATAAAGTGGTACTTTTTTAGATCTTTAAAATCTATGGCGGGCAGGGCGGGATGTCCTGTCATTCCATCCAGGGCGCGTATCCCCAGAGATAGACCGCACTCCCTAAAAGCAAGGCGCCTGCCTGCCGGCTGGTGTTCTGGATAGTCTTGATAGAAGCTTTCCAGGCTGATCATGCTGTCCCTGAACAACTTTTCGGCCTTCACGGGACCGGGCAGTGCCATCCCGGAGCCGGCCAGGGCGGCTGCACGAAGGGTGTTGAGTAAGAGACCGCCTATTCCCAGGGAATCTGATGTCTTCCAATCCATACCTTTGCACAATTCTTCAAATCTTCTGGATAATGGCTCGAGTTCAAGTTTTTTCTCAGGATTGGCTTTTTCCACGCTCAGGGTGCAGGTTAGGCCTTCCAGCGGGTCATGGGCACCCATGCTGGGGACCAGTGGACGGGAGAGATCTGTGCTCATTTTCCAGTACATGTGCGGGTGCCCTGCATCCCGGGTGATGAACTCCCCGCCGGCCTGCATCAAATCGGCAGCCCATTCGTTGTATCTGCTGTCCAGGGTCTCCCTGCCAGCCTGCAGCAGTGCCGTGACCCATCTTGTGAGATAATGGAAATACTGCCCGTCCCGCTCCCATTCCAGCTGCGCGTCATACCGCTGCTCTTCCTTTCGCTCCGGAAGTTTTTTTCCTATCCTAAGGCCACCGGCGGTGGGATGTTTCTTTCCCTGCTCCTCAGAGAGACCGCTTATCCAGCCCCGACGTGGGTCGTCTGGATGGAAGCGCCCTAAATGGTAATGTACCAGGTCGATTAATTTCAAGGCCTGTTTTTTATAGAGCTCCTCCCCGGTTAGACGGGATAATCCAAAAAAAGCCTGTACGGCAAAGGCATCTGTCCATAAATAGCGTACCGATTCTTTCCCATGACTTCCTGCCAGGCCTGTTCTTTTGGAAAAATCCTCCATTAGATGGCGGGCAGCATTAAGATTTCTGGTTTCGGCCATTATTTCTGAGCTTTTCCGGTCATGGGTACAAAGCTTACCAGGAGTAACGTGTTTTCTTTAAAACTGTCCTCCCCGGTCCTTTCGATCCGCACGAGTCTTTGGCTCATCCTGCCCACAGGAGCGATTAATTTTCCACCTACCTTCAGCTGCTTTTTAAGAGGTTCGGGAATAGAGGGGGGGGCAGCGGTGAGGACAATGGCATCAAAAGGAGCGTATTCTGGCCAGCCCGAAAATCCATCCCCGTGCCTGGTGCTGATGTTTTGGATCCCGGTTTTGGCCAGGTTTTCTTTTGCCAGGTCTGCCAACCACTCGATGATCTCCACGCTATATACATGGGCGGCAATGCGAGACAGTACAGCGGCATTATAACCGCAGCCGGTTCCCACCTCCAGTACAAGATCATCCTCATTAAGCTGTAGTTCCTGGGCCATGTATGCCACAATGTATGGCTGGCTGATGGTCTGATCTTTTCCAATAGGCAGTGGGCGGTCCTCCCAGGCGTGGGGCTTCATATCTTCAGGCACAAAGAGCTCCCTGTCCACTTCCTCCATCGCCCTGAGAACTTCGGGGTCTGAGATGCCCCGTTTCTTCAGTTGTTTCTCGATCATGTCTTCTTTAGTGCTCATTTTCTTCAGTTTTTCGGGTTCCTAATAAATATAACGAAATAGGGAGCGAAATACCAGATAAATAACTGAAAAATAGAGTGGTAGGTGGGGGATTCAAAGAAGCTTTCCCGGCGAATATTTCCGAAGCAATAAAGGGATTATCTTAAAACCAGTTTTTTTACCAGTTCCCTGCCCAGCTCTTCATTGAGCATTTTAATGATCTTTTCCTTGCCGTAACTGAGTTCCTCCCTGAGTACAGAAGAGCTTAGCTGGATATAAAGCACATCTCGATCCAGTTTAATGGCAGTGGTATATTTTTCGATGGCCGGGCCCATCTGGCTGTTCCAGACATCGCGCACATGTACCTTGTCCAGGCCTTTTTGTAATTTGTTGTCCTCAACAAATTCCTGTAAGGCTTCGCTTATACTTATATGGTCGTTAATTCTGCGGGTCATGGTCTATGGAATAAGGGGTGAACCGTTTATAGGTGTAAATGGTGCCGTCTGGGTTTAAAATCTGGATCTCATCTTCTTCTGAAGAGATCAGGGTTTCTTTCCAGGAGGTGTAGGGAGTGGTATAGTACAAATTTATACTGTCATTTTCAACTTTTACGCTCAATAGTTCCTGGTCTTCTGAAGTAACGAAGCTCCCGTCCAGCTGTGGTCTCATTTTCTTTCTGAAACCTTCCCTGTCCTCTATCTCAATATAATCCACGAGTTCGCTATATCTGAATTCCCTGGGGGCGCCTTTGACAGGTTCAGCTTTTTGGATCTCCCAGTAGCCGCTGAGGTTGGCTATCTTCTCCTCTGGCGTCTTGCGGTCACAACTATAAAGCAGGATTAGGCCTGTTAGGAGGAGCATTATCTTTCTCATAATCTAAACATCTTATAGGATTGATTGGTTTCTTTTACCACTTTTTCGGTACGATCTGCATGGGTGTCGCTTATGAACAACTGCCCCAGTTGATCTGTAGCTACCAGGTCCACGATATGCGCCACCCGGTTCTCATCCAGCTTATCAAAGATATCATCCAGGAGCAGAATGGGAGATACCTTGCTGAGTTCTTTCATAAAATCGAATTGCGCGAGCTTGAGGGCGATAAGAAATGATTTCTGCTGGCCCTGGGACCCGAATTTCTTTATGGGATGCCCCTCGATCTCAAACCCCAGATCGTCTTTGTGTGTGCCCACGCCGGTGTACTGCAGGGCCATATCCTTTTGAAGCTGCTCTTTCAGGAGCTCCTGCAGGGAATTATCCTCCAACTGACTCTTATAGGAGATATCCACCTCTTCTTTTTCATTGCTGATGGTGGCATAGCGTTTTCTGAAAATAGGGATGAAGGTTTCCAGAAAAGCCTTGCGTTTTTTATGCAGGACTGTTCCCAGTTCATGTAACTGGAGGTCATAGATCGATAAGGTATCACCATCATAGGTGCGGTTGGCTGCAAAGTATTTTAGGAGGGAATTTCGCTGGGCCAGGATCTTTCCATAATCGATCAGGCTGTTAAGGTACAGGTTGTCACTCTGGGAGATCACCCCATCGATGAATTTTCTCCTTGTTTCGCTACCCTCGATGATGAGGTCCCGGTCTGCCGGTGAGATGATAACGGTGGGGATGAATCCTATATGTTCACTGAATTTCTCGTAAGGTTTGTTATTTCTTTTAATGATCTTCTTTTGACCGCGCTTTGCACTGACAATGATCTGCTCTTCCCGGTCATTTTTCAGGAATTTGCCGTCCAGCACGAAAAATTCGGCATCATGCCTGATGTTCTGACTGGTGATGGGATTGAAATAGCTTTTCCCAAAGGATAGGTGATAGATGCTGTCCAGCACATTCGTTTTACCCACCCCGTTATTCCCTACCAGGCAATTAATTTTTGCATCGAACTCGAAATTAGCCGATTCAAAGTTTTTATAATTAAGGAGGGAGAGTTCTTTAAGGAGCATAAACGGGTGAAATTCAGAAAAATATAATTGCTGGTGTTTTCGCTTTTTCTGTTTTTTAAGTAGTGCAAATTAGGATAAATAAACAAATAATTTCCCTTTTAATTTTGAATAAAAATTCTATTTTTGCCGTTCAACTAACGATTATATGGCAACGTACAAGAAAAGAGGACATAAACCTAAAACCAAAGAAGAGCAGCAAAATGCCGTTGAGGAACAATCAACAACTGCTGAAGTTTTTAATACACTTGACGAGGGTGCAGGGAAGACAGAAGCCTGGGTTGCCCGTAATCAAAAATACATATTCATTATCATAGGGATTGCTGCTATTGTGATCCTGGGTTACCTGGCTTATGATCAATTCGTACAGGAGCCAAAAGAGGCAGATGCTGCCAATGAAATGTTCCAGGCCCAACAATATTTCGAAACAGCCCTGAATGCTTCAGGAGCAGAAAGAGATTCTCTCTTTAGCCTCGCATTGACCGGGGGAGAGGGGAAATATGGATTTGAGGATATTATCAGTGACTACAGCCGTACCGATGCTGCTAACCTTGCACATTATTATGCGGGAATGGCGTATTTGAATATCAACGAATATCAAAAGGCTATTGAGCATCTTGATGATTTCAAAAGCGATGACGAGATCCTGGCGCCTTTGGCCAAAGGGACTATCGGGGATGCTTTCATGCAGCTTGGACAGCCGGAAGAGGCTCTGGGTTATTACGAGGATGCCGCCAGGATGCGTGACAACGAATTCACAACCCCACGTTTCCTGATGAAGGCTGCTATTGCCGCTATCGAATTGGGAAGAGGTGATAAGGCTGAGGATTATCTGAAGAGGATTCGAGGAGAATATCCTGATTCTGTGGAGTCCAGTAAGGTAGATGTATATCTTGGACAGGCGCAGGCAATGAACTAACAGTATATGGCTACAGAAGGAAAAAATCTTTCAGAATACGATAAGAACAGCATCCCAAACGCGAAGGAATTCAGGTTTGGGCTTGTTGTTTCTGAATGGAATGAAAATAT
>JBEPWW010000136.1:0-6900 GCA_041642215.1 Salinimicrobium sp.
CGTATTTAAAGAAGAGGTCCTTGAGCAGAGGCTGGAGGAGAACGAGGATCTGGTGAAAATAACCGGGAAGGTTGAAAAGGTTCACTTTTATGGGGCCGGATGCGGTACTCCCAGGCCCACTGCTGTACTGCAGCAACTCCTTTCCCGATTTTTTACGGCAGCTACAGAAGTCATTGTAAAGGAGGATATGGTCGCCGCTGTGTATGCAGCCACTACAGAACCCGGGATCGTGTGTATTCTGGGAACCGGTTCGAACAGCTGCTATTTTGACGGTAAGAACATTCAGACAGCGGTTGATTCCCTGGGTTACATTTTAATGGATGAAGCCAGCGGGAATTACTTTGGGAAAAGATTGATCCGGGATTACTATTACCGGAAGATGCCCCAGGAACTTGCAGATAAATTTGAGAAACAATACGATCTATCCTCAGACACCATTAAAGAAAATCTATACAAGAAAGAAAACCCGAATACCTACCTGGCTTCTTTTGCCGAGTTTATCTTTACCAATGAGAGGAATGGCTATTTTTACCAGTTGCTCGTCGAGGGTATGAAGGACTTCTTTGAACACCGTGTATTGTGTTTTAAAGAAGCACAAAATGTACCGGTACATTTTATTGGTTCCATTGCCTATTTTTCACAGGACATCATAAAAGACGTGGCCAAACCCTATCATTTACAGATCGGGAATTTTGTTAGAAGGCCAATAGATGGCCTTATTGGATATTACCGGGAAAATGTTTTAAAGCAGCAGCAATAAGATTCTTTATTTAAAATTTTACTACATTTAAAAAAACATTTTTTAAATGCTGGTAAAAGTTTACGGGAGTGCGGTATTTGGTGTGGAGGCGACCACAATAACAGTGGAAGTGAACGTGGATACCGGCATTGCCTATCATCTTGTTGGCCTTCCTGACAGTGCTGTAAAAGAAAGTAGTTTCAGGATTGCGGCTGCATTAAAAAATGTGGGATACCAGCTCCCGGGAAAAAAGATCACCGTAAACATGGCTCCTGCCGACTTGCGCAAAGAAGGGTCTGCTTATGATCTTACTTTTGCCCTTGGGATTTTACTTGCTTCAGGTCAGATACAGGCCAAAGAAGATATTTCTAACTATGTCATCATGGGAGAGCTTTCCCTGGATGGGAGTCTTCAGCCAATAAGAGGAGCCCTGCCTATTGCTATAAAAGCAAAACAGGAAGGCTTTAAAGGATTTATTCTTCCGAAGCAAAATGTAAAGGAAGCGGCCATAGTGAGTGGGCTGGAAGTGTATGGGGTGGAGAATATAGGAGAGGTGATCAACTTCTTTGATAAAGGTACCCCTCTGGAAAGAACAGAAATAGACACGCGAAAAGAATTTTATCACAGCCTCGAAAATCCCGAACATGATTTTGCAGATGTCAAGGGGCAGGAATCGATCAAACGCTGTATGGAGATCGCTGCCGCAGGAGGGCATAACATTATATTAATTGGGCCTCCGGGAGCAGGAAAAACAATGTTAGCAAAACGCCTGCCCAGCATTTTGCCACCAATGACCCTGCATGAGGCGCTGGAAACAACCAAGATCCACAGTGTGGTAGGAAGGTTGAAAGAAAGTGCGGGATTAATGTCTCAGAGGCCTTTCAGGAGTCCACATCATACGATCTCAGATGTGGCTTTGGTTGGAGGCGGTGCGTATCCTCAACCGGGGGAGATATCCCTGTCGCATAACGGAGTCCTTTTTCTGGATGAACTTCCAGAGTTTAAACGCAGTGTGCTCGAGGTAATGCGACAGCCTCTGGAGGATAGGGAGGTGACCATTTCCAGAGCGAAATTTACTGTAACCTATCCCTCCAGTTTTATGCTGGTGGCAAGTATGAACCCGAGTCCCAGCGGATATTTTAACGACCCCGGCTCCCCGGTTACTTCCAGTCCGGCAGAGATGCAGCGGTACCTGAGCAAGGTGAGTGGTCCTTTGCTGGACCGTATAGACATTCATATAGAAGTCACGCCTGTGCCGTTTGAAAAATTGAGTGATGAACGAAGGGGGGAGAGCAGTGTGGATATTCGAAAGCGGGTAACAAAAGCACGGGAAAGGCAAACACAGCGGTTCCAGGATTCTGATAATGTTCATTATAATGCCCAGATGAGTGTGCGACAGATCAGGGAGTACTGCAGCCTGGAAGAAAGTTCTTTGCAGTTGTTGAAAACTGCTTTGGAGAAACTCACCCTTTCTGCCCGCGCTTATGACCGCATTCTCAAAGTCTCGAGGACCATTGCCGATCTTGACGATTCAGAGTCCATTATGGGAGTCCATATCAGTGAAGCGATACAATACAGAAGCCTGGACAGGGAAGGCTGGCTAGGTTAGATTAAAAAATAAACATTAGAAATGAAAAAAATGATTCTCTTTCTTGCGGGCCTGGCATTGACAGCCTGTAAAGGTGAGCCCGATGATATTGTAAAACAAGAAAAAGCTGTTAACGATACAACGGTAATAGAAAAAGCCACAAATTTGATCAACAATAGTGATCCTGTAAGACTAAATCGGGAGGAGGCCAACAAACTGGCCCAGTTACCCCTGGACTGTATAAATGTGGAATACCCCAATAAACTTAATCAGGTGCTGGGGAGTGAGGAAGATCTTGGAGAGCCCAGGGTGCTTCATCCTGCATTTTACGGTTGTTTTGACTGGCATTCCTCGGTGCATGGTCACTGGAGCCTGGTAAGCCTTTTAAAGCAATTTCCTGATCTTCAAAAATCACAGGAGATCAGGGAGAAGCTGAAAGCTTCGCTTTCTGAAGAAAACATAAGGGGGGAGCTCGCCTATTTTCAAAAGGAACATAATGAGAACTATGAGCGCACCTATGGCTGGGCATGGCTCCTGAAACTGGCCGGGGAGCTTCATACCTGGGACGATCCCCTTGCCAGGGAACTGGAGGCCAATCTCCAGCCACTTACTGATCTTATCGTGGAGAAGTTCAAAGAATTCCTGCCAAAATTAAATTATCCCATCCGGGTTGGAGAGCATACCAATACAGCTTTCGCTATGGCCCTGGCCTATGATTACGCTGAAGCTGCCCAAAGGGGGGAATTAAAGAACATAATATCCAAAAGGGCAAAAGATTTTTACCTGGGAGATGCCAACTGCCCTGTCTCCTGGGAACCGGGTGGATTTGATTTTCTTTCGCCCTGTCTCAATGAGGTGGATATCATGAGGAGGGTGCTGCCCGAAAGCGCGTTCAGACTGTGGATGAGGAAATTCATGCCTCAGCTGCGGGATGAAGATTTTTCTATGGAAGTGGCGGAAGTTTCAGATCGTTCTGATGGTAAACTGGTACATCTGGACGGGCTCAACTTCAACCGGGCCTGGGTGTTGCATGGACTTGCCAACCAGTACCCCAAAAGATATGGCCACTTACGTGACCTAGCCAACGAGCACCTTTCGTATTCTTTTCCAAATCTTGTAGGAGACACCTATGAGGGGGGACACTGGCTGGGGTCTTTTGCTTTGTATGCCTTGCAGGAAAGCCGTACGAGGAAGTGAAAAACTGGCTCAAGAACATCGGGCCCGGAGTATTGATTTCGGCTGCATTTATAGGTCCCGGAACGGTTACCGTTTGTACCCTGGCAGGGGTGAAATTTGGTTTTGCGCTTCTCTGGGCACTGTTACTATCAGTAATAGCCTGTATCGTATTACAGGAAATGGCCGCCCGGCTGGGGATCATAACCCAAAAAGGCCTTAGTGACAGTATTAGACAGGAGATAAAGAATCCGGTGATCAAATGGTTTTCCATACTTTTGATCTTTGCTGCCATAGTAATAGGAAATGCGGCTTATGAAGCCGGTAATATTACAGGGGCCGTACTGGGTATTTCTGCCATCGCACCGGCCTGGACGTGGGAAATGGGATCCTTTTCCCTTAACATGTGGAGCGTATTGATTGGCTTGATCGCATTTGTTCTACTGGCAATAGGGAGTTATAAGGTCCTGGAGCGGGTTTTCATTGGGCTGGTCGCCTTGATGAGTGTTTCATTCCTGATTACAGCTGTTCTCACGCAGCCCGATATCCTCGAGATTCTTAAAGGGCTCTTTATTCCTTCCACAGATGCAGCGGGCTTGTTAACCGTTATGGCTCTCGTGGGTACAACCGTGGTGCCGTATAATCTCTTTCTTCATGCTTCCCTGGTCGGAGAAAAATGGAAGGGTGCTGAAAATCTGAAAACAGCTCGTAGAGAGCTTACCTGGGCAATTATTCTGGGTGGAGCTGTTTCAATGGCCATTATCATTAGCGCGGCGGCTCCTGACCTGGAAGAAGTTACTACTGCTGCCGATCTGGCTGTTGGACTGCGCCCGTTGTTCGGGGAATATGCCACCTGGTTCATCGCATTGGGTTTGCTGGCTGCCGGGATCACCTCATCCATAACAGCTCCGCTGGCGGCTGCTTATGTGGTGAAAGGTTGTTTAGGTTGGGAAAAAGGCTTAACTTCTTTAAGGTTCAAATCAGTCTGGGCCGGGATCCTGGTACTGGGAGTCATTTTCTCATCTCTACAGTTAAAGCCGGTAGAGATCATTCAGTTCGCACAGGTAGCTAATGGTTTATTGCTTCCGGTTATCGCCATGTTCCTGTTCTGGATAGTGAACAGAACTGCTGTAATGGGTAAACACCGCAATAGCCTTAAGCAGAATATACTGGGGGCAGCGATTATAGCGATCACCGTTTTTTTGGGCGCCAGATCCATATATACGGTACTGGGGGGAATTTAAAATTTAAACACAATGGACTATATTCATATCAATTGCGATCTTGGAGAAGGAGGGCCAAACGACGAAGAGCTTATGCCACTCATCTCTGCATGTAACATTGCCTGTGGCGGTCATGCCGGGAACCTGGAAAGTATGCACTACACTGTAGACCTTGCTCTGGAGCATCATGTGGAAATAGGGGCGCACCCATCTTACCCCGATAAGGAAAATTTTGGAAGGCAATCGCTGGAAATGGAGCAAGCGGATCTCAAGCAGTCACTGGTAGCACAGATCCTCAGTCTAAAGCAGATCACAGAAGCAGAAGGGGGAAAGCTCGTACATGTCAAGCCTCACGGAGCTTTGTACAACGATGCTGCCAAAGACCAGAATATTGCACGTGTCATCCTGGAAGCGATCAAAGAATTCGATGACCCGCTGGCACTTTACGCCCCTCCCGGTTCTGTAATATCCAGACTGGCAGAGGGAAAAATAAGGGTGGTTTTTGAAGCTTTCGCAGATCGTAATTATAACCCCGATCACAGTCTTGTTTCCCGCTCCAAGCCATCTGCCTTGATCACCCAAAGGGAAGCTGTTTTTAAGCATCTTTATTCGATGTTTTCCAGGCAAAAGATCCTTTGTGAAACCGGTGAGGAAATTTCCTGTAATGCCACCACTTTTTGCCTGCACAGCGACACGCCGAATGCAGTAGAGATCCTGACCTATTTGCAAGAAAAATTTCAGGAAAATGACATTCAAATCTACAGGAATGAATAACCATTTTCCGAAGGTGGTCCCGATGGGGGAGCGTGCGATCCTAATTGATTTTGAACCGGAAATCAGCGAAAAAACCCTTAAGGAACTCTTATTTTTGAAAGAAAGAATAGAGAGAGAAATATTTAAACAAAAAGTTGAGGTAATCAACACATACAGCTCATTATTAATTCATTACCCTACAACCATAGAAGATGTCTATAGTGAGATTTCCTTTATAAAAAGCCTTCTGAACAGGGCGAATATAGTAAAAAATAAATCAGTTGATCTATACCATGTTCCGGTTTCCTATGATCCTGAATTTGGTCTGGATCTGGAATTGATTTCCGCGGAAAAAGGACTTTCCATAGAAGAGATAATTTCCCTGCATACAGCTGCTGTTTACACCGTCTATTTCATCGGATTCTTACCGGGGTTTTTATACCTGGGAGGACTCGATGAGAGGCTGTATATTCCGCGGAAGGTGGAGCCAAGGATGAAGGTGGCAAAAGGGGCAGTTGGAATAGGAGGAACTCACACCGGTATTTACCCAAAAACAAGTCCCGGGGGATGGCAGCTTTTAGGCCAAACCCCGCTGTCTCTTTTTGCCCCCCATTCCAATCCTCCCTGTGAAATATCACCAGGGGATAAGGTGAGGTTTTATGCCGTATCAAATACAGAATTTCTATCCATTGCACAAGAAGTGGAAAAGGGTACCTATAAATTTAAAAAGGAAGTATATGGGAGCTGATGCAATTGTTATTCAGCCGGGATTATATTCCACAGTTCAGGATACCGGAAGGACAGGTTATCTTAGATATGGGGTACCCATTAGCGGGGCCATGGATGCCTACGCCTCCAAAGTGGCCAATTTGCTTTTACAAAATCCGGTGGCTGCTCCCGTTCTTGAAATTACACAGTTGGGGCCTACCATTAGGTTTGAGGCAGGGACGGAGATCGCGATTTGCGGCGGTCTTCTATCCCCTTCTTTAAATGATATACCCATTCATAATGCGGTGGTTCATCCTGTTGAGAAGGGAGATGTTCTTTCCTTTGGAAAAAGAATTACAGGCTGCCGGGCCTATCTTGCTGTAAAAGGTGGTTTTAAGTCTGAAAAAATACTGGGAAGCTGCAGCTGGTATGAAGGCATATCTCCCGATTTTAAATTAAACAGAGGGCAACATTTATTTTTTGAACCACAGGAACGTGAGAATCCGCAGGTGCATGCGAGGATCAGGTTCGACTCTGCCTATATGGAATCAGGGGATGTGGAGGTGTTTGCGGGACCGGAATTTCATCTGCTCTCAGGAGCTGAACAGGAAGATCTGTTATCCAGATCCTTTAGGATTGACAAGAACAATAACCGCATGGCGATGCAGTTGCAGGAAAAGCTATCAAACTCCCTAGATGCCATTCTCACCGCACCT
>JBEPWW010000137.1:0-6849 GCA_041642215.1 Salinimicrobium sp.
CAGCCACTTCTTTCAAGGCTTCAAATCTCCCTGAAGCCCCACCATGACCTGCCTCCATATTGGTATGTAGCAGCAGGAGGTTGGAATCGGTTTTTAGCTCCCTTAGTTTGGCAACCCACTTTGCGGGCTCCCAATATTGGACCTGGGAATCATGCAGACCCGTTGTAACGAGCATGTTGGGATAATCCTGGGCCACTACATTATCATACGGGGAATAGGATTTCATATAGTCATAGTATTCCTTAAGGTTAGGATTTCCCCACTCATCATATTCTCCCGTAGTAAGGGGAATGCTTTCATCCAGCATGGTGGTAACCACATCCACAAAAGGTACTGAGGCGATCACCCCCTTGTATAAATGACCGGCCATGTTGACCACAGCACCAATTAGCAAACCTCCTGCCGAGCCTCCGCTGGCATAAAGATGTTCTGGTGATGTATAGTTCTGTTCTATCAGGAAGAGGGAGCAGTCTATAAAATCTGTAAATGTGTTTTTCTTTTTCAGCAATTTTCCATCTTCATACCACTGCCTTCCCAGGTACTCTCCTCCCCTTACATGCGCCAGGACAAATATAAACCCCCTGTCGAGCAAACTAAGGCGTACCGTAGAAAAATAAGGATCAATGGTGGAACCATAAGAACCATAGGCATACTGCAGCACGGGGTTCTTCCCGTCCTTTTTCAATCCTTTACGATAAACCATGGACATAGGGATCCTGGTGCCATCCTGAGCTGTAGCCCATATCCTTTCTGAGACGTAACTATTTTTATCAAACCCCCCGCCAAGCACTTCCTGCTCCTTCATCACCGTCTTCTCCCTTGTAGCCATATTAAAATCTATAATGGAGGTAGGCGTAGTAAGGGAGTTATAGGAATACCTGAGCACCTCGGTATCAAAGTCGGGATTTATGCTGGTATAGGCCGTATAGGTCTCATTATCGAAAGGGATGAAATAGGATTCAGTTCCGTCCCACCTTATGATCCTGATCTTGTTCAATCCTTCACTGCGTTCGCTTACTACCAGGTACTCTCTGAACAGGTCAAGATCCTCCAAAAGCACTTCTTCGCGGTGTGGGATCACGTCTTCCCAGTTTTCTTTACCCGGCTTATCCACAGGTGTCTTCATGAGTTTAAAATTGGTCGCCCCGTTTTTATTGGTAAGGATATAAAAATGTCCCTCGAAATGTGAAATGGAATATTCCAGCCCACGCTGGCGCGGCTGCACAAGAGTAAATTCCTTTTCAGGGTGATCTGCATCCAGAAACCGGTATTCATTGGTCAGGGTGCTGCCGGAGCCTACAATGATGTACTTTCTTGATTTTGATTTATACACATAGGTATTGAACGTCTCATCCTCCTCGTGAAAAACCATCTTATCCTGCTCCACATCTGTCCCCAGTACATGTTTATATATCTTGTCTGATCTAAGGGTAAGCTCATCTTTACGAGTGTAAAAAAGGGTTTTGTTGTCATTGGCCCAGGTTGAACCGCCGGTTGTATTTTCGATCTCCGGGGGAAGGATCTTTCCTGTTTCCAGGTTCTTTACCCGAATGGTATATTTCCTGCGACTCACGGTATCCACCGCAAAAGCTAATAACTTATTGTCAGGACTAACATTGAGGCCCGCCAGGTGATAGTATTCATAGTCCCGGGCCATTTCATTCACATCAAACAAAATCTCTTCCGGCGCCTCCAGGGTATCCTTTTTGCGTGCATAGATGGGATAATCCTTTCCCTTCTCATACCTGGTAAGGTACCAGTATCCATTCAATTTATACGGGACAGACGAATCATCTTCCTTGATCCTGGTTTTCATCTCATTGAACAACCTCTCCTGGAAATTTTTGGTATGGGCCGTCACCCTCTCCCGGTACTGGTTTTCCTTGTTCAGGTAATCAATGACCTCAGGGTTTTCCCGCTCCCGTAACCAGAAGTAATTATCAACCCGTACATCCTTATGTTTTTCCAGGTTCACCGGTGCTTTTTTAGCTATCGGCACCTGTATGTCTTGATGGGAAATCTTCATTTTTTCATTTTAAAAAAGCAGATGCAAAGGTAGGCTTTCTATAAAGAAATTGTAAAACTCTTTTTCGGTGTCGGGTTTAACCACTAATTTGGTAAATTTGTACTAAACCCCTAAAAGGAGAAAATTATGTTTGGAGATATGATGGGTATGATGAACAAGATCAAGGAGACCCAGCAAAAAGTAGAAGAGACAAAGCAGAGGCTAAATACGGTTACCATTGAAGAAGCTTCTAGCGATGACCTGCTTAAGGTGACCATCACCGCTAACAGGGAGATCAAGAACATTAGTGTAGCCGATGAGCTATTGGAAGACAAGGAACAGCTGGAAGACTACCTGGTTCTCACCCTTAATAAAGCGATCGCAAAAGCCAGCGAAGTACATGAAGCCGAACTGGGGGCAGTGGCCAGGGAAGGCATGCCTGATATACCCGGGCTTACAGATACGATGTAGTTCCTGCACTGACCAGGAGATAAAAAAACCCCGCAATCATATACTTGATGCGGGGCTTTTCACCTTATTTACGTCTCAAAGGCTTTAAAATTTGATCTTCCCGATCACTTCAAGAAATTTCTGGTGCATTCCTTCCGTGTAATCCAAATGGGTGACGATCCTGAGTTTCCCCTGCCCCATATTGCTTATTCTTATATTTTCCTTTTGCAGCTGCTTCATAAAAGCTGCTTCGTCTGAAGGATCCTTAAGATAAAAGATCACAATATTCGTTTCAACCGGCTCTACTTCCCCTACGTAATCCTGCTGCGCTAACACCTGCCCTATTTCAGAAGCCATCTTCTGGTCTTCTGCCAGGCGCTCCACATGGTTATCAAGTGCATAAATACCGGCTGCAGCCATAAATCCTATCTGTCTCATTCCCCCGCCAAGCACTTTTCGAACCCTCATGGCGTTCTTCATCAATTTTTTATCCCCTATAAGCACAGATCCCATAGGAGTCCCAAGGCCTTTGGAAAGGCAAATGGAAATGCTGTCAAACAGCTTTCCATATTCCCGGGGATCCTCCTTCTTTGCTACCAATGCGTTAAAAAGCCTGGCCCCATCCAAATGGAAACCAAGCCCATGTTCCTTGCAAACCTTTTTTATCTTCTTGATCTCCTTAAGATCATAACAGGCTCCCCCACCTTTATTCGTGGTGTTTTCGAGGCATACCAGGGTGGTAAGCGGACTATGGTAAAAGTCGGGCGGATTGATACTCTCTTCCACCTGTGCGGCAGTGATCATTCCCCGGTCCCCGTCGATCAATTTACAGGAAACCCCGCTGTTAAAGGAAACTCCCCCTCCTTCATAATTATAGACATGAGCCCATTTATCACATATCAACTGCTCCCCCGGCTGGGTGTGCAATTTAATACCTGCCTGGTTTGCCATTGTCCCGGTTGGAAAAAACAGAGCTTCATCCTTGCCAAACATCTTAGCCAGTTTTTCTTCCAGTTCATTTACAGTAGGGTCTTCCTTATAAACATCATCTCCTACCTGCGCGCTCATGATCGCCTGTAACATTCCGGTCGTTGGTTTGGTAACCGTATCGCTTCTTAGATCTATCTCTTTCATGTTGTATTTATGGATTAATTATCGTCTCCGGAAATCCCGGGTCACTAGTCTTCAAAATTATAAAAAGGAAACGAACCATCACACATAAAACTCCCAATGGGCGACCCGTCAGGAATTTGAGGAGCATTCGGCAGGGACTTGAAGTCTCCCGGATGTTGCCTGAAGTTGCTTATTTCCAGCAGCATTTGCTGATAGGCAGGATCTTTTTTACCCGCCAGCCAGAACAACAGATCAGTAATAACCGCGTTGGTCACTGCTTTCACCTGAGGGGTGGATTGCTTGTGGGAGGCCAGGTTTAAAAGATGCTCAAGCACGTTATGGTTTATGGCATGCTGCACCTCCTGTTTATAGGCGTTCTTTTCCGAAGTTTTAATCGTTGCAGAGACCACCTCATCCAGCACCTCCCGCAGCCCAAGCTGTTTCTCATCCAGGGATTTTTGCTGAATAAGTCGCGCAGCCCGTTCCGGGTGCAGCAACAGGGACAGGGTCATGTCACTGGCAGTAGCGGGAGCTCCCAATGCATCAAAAGCCACCCCCGTATTACTTTTAAAAGATTCCCTGGTCCTTGGGTACCCAAAGGCCCTGGGTGGAAACAGCTCCAGTTTTTCTCTCGGGATGGCCAGTTCTTCTGCGGCAAGGGTTTTTAACACGTTCCTAAGGGCGTCATGCTGAAGGTTGCGCGCCAGGGTTTCCACCGGCTTTTCCCTGCCGCCTTTCACCGCATAGTGGTAATTCAAGCCTCCTATTAGCTTCACAGCTGCTTCGGTTTGATACCGGTGGGCAAAATATACCGGCACAAAAACATCCTCGAGCACCGAATAGGGTTCATTGGCTCGTATATTATCCTCAGAAAAATTAGCGATGGCTGTCTTTCGCACCTCAAGGATATCCCTTAGCTCTTCGGAAGCACTTTTTCCATTATCCCATAAGTGGGCATTTACATGTGCTCCGCCCTGTGCCCGCGCATCACTGTCTGAAATGAACTGAAGCCCTTTCTTCTCTGCTTCGGAAATGACCGAATTCAGGAAATCCCTTTCCGAAGTATCCGAAGGTACATCAGCATAACTGTATTTCACGGTGATCTTATCCCATTCTCCAATTCCGGTGTCATACGCATCAGAAAGATCGATTTTTCCATTCTTCAATTTGAATTGCGGATGCGGATAATCCATCACCGATGCGCGGTCATTGACACTGGCAGCAAAATTATGGGTAAACCCGATGGTATGTCCCACTTCATGGGCAGAAAGCTGTCGTATCCTTGCGAGGGCCATTTCCATCATGTCATCATGCGCTTCATCTTCCGCAGCAAAAGGCCGGTCCATCAAAGCCTGGGCGATCATAAAATCCTGCCGTATCCTAAGGCTTCCAAGGCTAACATGTCCTTTTATGATCTCCCCCGTCCTGGGATCGACTACACTGGCCCCATAGCTCCAGCCACGAGTGGAACGATGAACCCATTGTATCACATTATACCGCACATCAAGGGGATCTGCATCATCAGGAAGCATCTTTACCTGAAAAGCGTCTTTGTACCCAATGGCTTCATAAGCTTCATTCCACCATTTTGCTCCTTCCAGCAAGGCAGAGCGCACCGGCTCGGGAGTTCCCGGATCCAGATAATAGATAATCGGCTCCACCGCCTCACTTACCTCAGCCTGCGGGTCTTTCTTTTTTAGTCGGTGCCTTATGGCATAACGCTTTTGAATGGGTTCATAGACCGGAGAGGCATAATCATACCAGGAAACGGAAATAGCCCCGCTCCTGGGGTCGAAGATCCGTTTTTCGTAATCATCATCCGGTAATTGCACAAAGGAATGATGCTGTATGACCGTCAGGTTTTTTGAATCGGGCGCAACGCTTCTAAGGGTTGCGCTTTGCGCTTCCCCTTCAAATGTGAGCATCGCCTCAAATTCAACATTCTGTGGGAAGGCTTTGGTACGCTCCATAGATAAAGCACTTTTGTCCAGGTTTACCTTATACGTACCGTGGTTCCCCCGTTTTAACCTATTGGCTACCCCGTGGGCATCCTGCATTAAAAAGGGCGTAAAGTCAATGATATAAGCATCATCTCTTTTTTCCTTGATCTCGAATCCAAAGCGTACAGAGCGGGCAAATGCCTGCTCCACACTTTGCCTTTCCAGGATATTATCTGTTTCTGCCCTGTATTTCTGATTGGGTTGCACCAAAAGGAGCTTATTACCCGCCTTTTGAAATCTCACCACTTCACCACCACCTAACTGGCCCCGGTCCAAGCCTATATCATTAGATCCTAACCCGCTGGTAAGGAAATGGGTATAAAGAAAATCGGTGTCGAGCTTATCGACAGCGAGATAAATCTTGTCTTCCGTTTCATGATAATAGAAATCGAAGAAACCCTGTTGTTTTTCAAGGTCGTCTTTAGCATCCAGAAATTGTGCCTGCAAAGGAAGCAGGCAAAATAGAGCAATTAAAAAGGGGACTGTTTTCATAAAGTAGTTTTAAAAAACCTAAAACTATAAAAATAATTGGAAAATAGTTTTTCCAGATACGCTTTAGTTCTATTTTTGCTAAAAAGCTAACCTATGATAACAACAGATACTATCAAGAACCTCAAAGATCGCCTGGTTGCGTTAAGGAGGTATCTTTGACGTTGATGCCAAACAAATAGAGATCACCAACCTCCAGGAAAAGACCCTGGCACCCGACTTCTGGAACGATCCTAAAAAAGCCGAGGGCCTGGTGAAGCAACTAAACGCTGAGAAAAAGTGGGTAGACGAGTTTCACGAGGCCGAAACGCTTACTGAGGACCTGGAAGTGATCTTCGAATTTTACAAGGAAGGGGAAGCAACCGCCGAAGACGTAGAAGAACGGCATGCAAAAGCTTTGGACCTCATTGAAAAACTGGAGTTCAAAAACATGCTTTCTGAAGAAGGAGACAGCCTGAGTGCTGTACTCCAGATCACGGCAGGTGCCGGCGGAACGGAAAGTTGCGACTGGGCTGAAATGCTCATGCGCATGTACCTGATGTGGGCCGAAAAGAACCATTTCAAGATCAGGGAGCTCAATTATCAGGCCGGCGAAGTAGCGGGTATAAAAACCGTTACCCTTGAAATTGAAGGTGAATATGCTTTTGGATGGTTAAAAGGCGAAAACGGGGTTCACCGCTTAGTCAGGATCTCACCTTTTGACAGCAACGCAAAAAGACATACTTCATTTGCTTCGGTATATGTATATCCTCTGGCAGATGACACGATCGAGATCGATATCAACCCTGCAGA
>JBEPWW010000138.1:0-6844 GCA_041642215.1 Salinimicrobium sp.
AGCCATGCTGTTCGACTTAGCTGTTACAGACTACCTTCCACTTTTAAAAGAGGAAGTCTGACTTCGATTGCTGTAGCAGATTCTTCAATCTTTACAGGTTGGTCTGTGAGGTAGGAGTATCTTTTCATGAGATTCTCCATCCCTGCCCTGGAGATTTTATGGTCGCCGACATTTTGAAACTCAAATCTGACTTTCAGTTTTCCCTCTTCTGTGCAGATCAGGATATTGCGGGGATATTCTCGGCTATTCTCATTGTCGATCACGATATCTTCTAAAAGCAGCTGCAAGGAACCGGGAGGTAATTGCAGCTGGAGATATTCGGGTGAAACGTTGCGGCTGAAACGAATACGGTTCCCAAATCGGGCTTCCAAAATAAATATACACGCCTCTGCCAGTTTCAATTCTTTTAAGAGGGGAACCAGTTGTTCCTGCCGGTCCAGGGATGACCGGTAAACCAAAGACAACCGCCTCACGAATTCATCGGCTTTGTCGGGGTCTTTGCCAATGAGGCTATCGAGAGCTTCAAGGCTATTAAACAGGAAATTAGGGTTCACCTGGGTTTTGAGGCTTTCCAGCTGGTTTTTAAATTCTTCCCGCTGCAGGCGCGCATAACGCAAATGTTCGGCTTGTATCTTCTTCCTGATCCTTTCCCGTTCCACAAAATAATATAGTAACAGCCCCAGGACAGCATGTATTATAAGACTCTGTCTCACGGCATCAATATCAAACGCCAGACTCAAATCTTCATTTATAAAATTAAGAATAAGAAGCAGCATACCCATGGGCAGGAACTTAAAAATCGCAGTTAAAATAAGGGTGGACAGGGCCACGCTTATCCCTTCAATGATATTTACCTGTAAGGATGGGAGCCGGCTAATGGCAGGATTCTGGATGAAGCGGGAGATCTTTGGATATAGCCAGAACAGGGCAAGAAAATAAAAAAAAGTAAAAGTGAATTCGATCCAAAAAGTGAATTCATAGGCCCTCCATACTGTTCCAAACTTGACATAAATGAAGATGAGCTGAATTGCAACTGTAATGAATCCGGCCACGGCAATTCGTTCCAGCCATAGTGGAAGTTTTGTTTTTTTACTTCGTATTAGATCTTGTCCCATTCCATATGCTTTCCGGTTGATATCACACTTAAACTGTGTTTACAGGTCCAACCACTCCTTAAAGATCGATGCCTTGCTGCTGCTTATGATCTGGTCCCCTGCTAATGATGGGTTCAAAGTGAGATGTAAGCGGCCCTTAAAATAAGGGCTCACCTCTTTCACCGCGTTTATGTTGGTAATAAGCTGCCGGTTTGCCCTGAAGAAGCTATTAGGATCAAGCATCTCTTCCAGCTGGTCCAGGGTGTAATTCACCACAAAGCGCTTCCCTTCAAAGGTCACTAACAACACCACTCCTTCTTCGGCAAGAAAATACGCTACCTTTTCACTGGAGATCGTTTTTATAGAATGCCCGGATTTCACCATGAACCGGGACTTCTTTTCTCCACGCACATTTTCCCCGCCGGCATGCTGTAAAAGATTGTGCAGGTTCTGGATCTCCATGGACAGGCTCGACTGCTTAAGGTCCTCGTATTTTCTTATAGCCTTGGCCAGCTCTTCCTTTTCTATTGGTTTTAAGAGGTAGTCCACACTGTTCACCTTAAAAGCTTCGATCGCATATTCATTATAGGCGGTGGTAAAGATCACCGGGCATTTGATCTCTACTTGCCGGAATATCTCAAAGCTGTTTCCGTCAGAGAGGTGGATATCGCAAAATACCAGGTCCGGATGCTGATGCAGGCTAAACCATTCAACGGCCTCTTCAATGGATTCCAGCTTTTCCAATACCCGCGCCTCGGGACGCAATTCCAGGATCATAGATTCCAGGGCATCGGCCGCAAATGCTTCGTCTTCAATAATGACTGTCTTCATAGGCTTCGACTTTTAACAATGGGAGTATGGCAATAAATTCGTGGTCAGTTTTCCTGAATTGCACTTCCTGATCTGAAAGGTATTCATAGCGTTTTCTTATATTCTGCAGCCCGGTTTTGGTTGACTCTACCTTCTCCTGCCGGGGCTGCAGGTTGTTCTTCACCTCAAGACGACCTTCCCCCGAGCAAATCTCCACGACCAGTGGTTTCTTACGGGTAGAAGCATTATGTTTTATGGCATTTTCCACCAGCATCTGCAGGCAACCGGGAGGCAATTGAAGGTTCATATCATCCTTTAACAGGTCTATTTTGAACCTCACGTTTTCCCCAAACCGGGTTTTTAACAGGTATATATAGGCTTCTGTAAGTTCCATTTCTTTTTCAAGGGGTATCAATTGTTTATGACTGTGATCCAGAAATGACCGGTATACTTTAGACAGCCTGTGTACGAACTCCCTGGCCTGGTTTTGATTTCTTTTGATGAGGGAACTCAACACGTTAAGACTGTTGAACAGGAAATGGGGATTCACCTGGTTCTTGAGGCTTTGAACCTGGGCCTGGAAATTCTCTTTTTGAAGCTGAGTGGAATGTAAGATCCTTTCCCGAAGCTTTCTTTTGCTCCTTTCCCGCTCAACAAGAAAATAGAAGAACAGGGAGATAATGATTACCATCACTAATGAAGTTCTTAAACTCACCGGATCAAAAGTCCTGTCGGAATAGAAGAGACGCAACGGCAAATAATTAAAAAGTCCGTGTAGCAGTAAAGTAAGCACGATCACAATAGTAACTTCTGCCGAAGCTTTTTTCCATGGCTGCAGGCTGCTGGTGCGATCAGAATTAATGAAATCAGAAATTTTACGATGAGACCAGAACAGGACGAGTAAAAAGAAAAAGGCAGAGATCATTTCCAGCCACATATGGTCACTGGGCCAGACGATCCTGCCAAGGCTAATGAGCATCATTGTAGCATAGACAAGTAGTGTCGTAAGGGCTGCTATTCCCGCTTTTTCCAAAACCAGATGCACCCGGGAACGCATTTTTTTTCCTGAAGCTGTACTCCTATTTTGAACCTGCTCTTTTATGATCTTTAATTTCTGCCTGAGGTAAATGTAAAAAATAAAATGATCTTTTCCTGTTCTCATGTCCGGTTCTGATTTTTGATTCTTATTACTCCAGCAAGATCTCTCATTTTCAGAAAAGACCTTTCCAGTTCACCGGCTATAAATACCGGTTCATCCATTTCAAATCCCGGTTCACTCAAAACCGCTTCCACAAAGCACTGATTCCCTTCATATTTGCTTCATCAATCAATTAAAAACGAACAGTGATGAAGTTGTATCAAAAATTAACAATCGCCTTTTTAACGTGTTTATTCACATCAATTGTATCTGCTCAGGACGGCGTCCTTAACGGAAGCCTGTTGGATGAAAAAGAAGAATCTATTCCTTTTGCCACTGTCGCGGTAATCAAATTACCCGACTCTACCCTGGTGACAGGCTCGACCACAGAAATGGACGGAACCTTTCACCTTAAATCTCCTGAGAAAGGAAAATATGTACTTAGATTCAGCGCTATTGGCTTTGAATCCACATTCACTCCTTTGTTTGAAGTAGCCAATTCAGACTATACCAAGGATTTTGGGTCGGTCACCATGCGCGAAGAAATGACCATGCTCAGCGAAGTCATGATCCAGACCTGGAGACCACGAGTAAAAGTTGAAAACGGTAAAATGGTGATGAAGGTGCAGGGAACTGCTATTGCGGCAGGGAGAACAGCCTACGAAATGCTCTCCAGAGCCCCGGGAGTTACTGTTGGGCAGGACGGGGATTTTATGATCAATGGAAACCGCGGTGTTTCTGTTATGCTTGACGGACGTATGACGTACCTCTCAGCCGGGGAACTGCAGACCCTTCTGGAGAGTATGCCTGCAGAAAATATTGAAGAGATCGAGGTGATCCATAACCCTTCAGCGAAGTATGATGCTGAAGGCACAGCCGGAATCCTCAATATAAGGCTGAAAAAGAATCTCGGTACCGGGCTTACTGGAAGTGTGTATGCTGGATATAGAATAAGTAATCAGGATTTTTTCAACGGCGGCACTAATCTGAGCTACAACAAGGGAAACTGGAATTCTTTCGCCAGCCTGGATCTTTCCGAAGGCGGACGTTACCGGCCACAGCAGGTGACCAGAACTTTCCCCGGCAATCAAAACTTCTCTGAATATGAGCAGACCGGTCTTGATATAAAAAAAGAACTCATTCCCTCCCTTCGACTCGGAACTGACTACCATCTAAATGAAAATCATAGTGTTGGGGCTATGGCTAATTTTATCTATAAAGATGTTAACAAAGACTGGAACACCTTCAGCACCCTGAGTCATCCTGTAAATGGACCTTATGTGAACGTTAAAGCCAGCAACAGAACAGACGAAAGTTTTGCCACCGGGCAGTTCAATTTTCATTATACCGGAAAACTGGATACCCTGGGCACCAAACTATCTGCAGATGTGGACTATATGAGACTAAACAGGGAGGTGCTGGCTGATTTCACCAACACCTATACCTTTGCGGCTGATGGTTCTGAAAACCTGGAATTGCTGAACAGCTCCAGTCTGTCTGATTACAGCATTTATGCCTCCCAAATAGATTTCAAAACTCCGCTGTCAGCTACTTCGGGGCTTGCACTGGGAGTAAAAGCCAGCAAGGTCATTTCTGACAGTGAATTGACTTATTTTGTCACTGAAGACAATGAACGCCGGTTAGACCCTACTATTAGCGACAGGTTCAAATATGAAGAAGAGATCTACGCGGCGTACGCCACCTATAACAACAGGTTCAATGATACCTGGAACCTTCAGGTCGGTCTCAGGGCTGAACAGACTTACGGAAAGGGCCAATCTTTTACCACAAATCAGGAAAATGAGAGGGATTACCTGGAGTTTTTCCCAAATTTCATGCTGGAACAGAATATAAGCAACAATTATCAGTTGAATTATGCCTATAGCAGACGTATCCTAAGACCGGATTACAGCAACTTCAATCCTTTTATTTTCTACCTTGACCCCTATTCCTATACCGATGGAAATCCTGATCTACAGGCCGCAATTACCGAATCCTACAAGCTTACCCAGACCTTTTACAAGAAGTTCAATCTTTTGCTGACCTATGACAGTACCGACAATTATTTTATTGAAGTCCCTGAGCCGGATTCAGAAACAGGAGTAGCTGTTTTCACCACCCGCAACCTGGAAAATTTCACCACCTATGGTGCTACCCTTGTGGCTCCCGTTGAATTAGCTTCTTTTTGGAACACCAACAATACGTTAGTATTGAACAAACAAAAATACGATCTGGTTATAAACGGACAAGCTGTAGCGAATGATAACCTGTTTTATCTTTTCCAGTCAAACCACCAGATCAATCTTCCGCTGGATATCAAGTTTGAATTAAATGGAACTTACAGAGGGCCTATGGCCTACGGCGTATATGACATAGGCAGCCAGTGGTGGATCGATGCCGGACTTAAAAAGTCATTCCTTAATGATAAGCTGTCTGTCTCTTTAAATGCAACTGATATCTTCAAAGGAATGGAAATGAACGTAAATGCCGCTTTTCTCGGCAACACCATCAGCATTGAACAGTATTTCGACCATCGCGCTGTAAGCCTGAACCTTCGGTACACTTTCAACAGGGGAGGTTCCCAGAACCAGCCACGTCAAAGCAGCCTTGAAGAACTTGACAGGGCAGGTGGTAAATAATCGGTTTCTATATCCGAGTCAGGTATACCCGGAGTGCGGCTCCGGGTATTTTTTATTTATAAAGATAAATTCTGCAGCCTGAGGATCTGTTGAAGAACACCGGGCCTAACAAATGACAGCAAAAAACGGCAGAAGATCATTTGCCGCCTAGCCGGTTCAGGAAAAAAGCTTTTTAATTCATCCCACCAATTTCCCGTTTCATTTCCCTAATGTCCCGGTTCATCGAAACCCTCTTTCAAAAGACCCTGTATCACCGCAACTTTGTTTTCAGATGATAGAGAATTTTTAACCACAAAAACGATTAGTGATGAAGTTGTATCTAAAAATCAAGCTGTATATATTAAGTTTTTTATTAAGTCCGTTTGTGTTAGCCCAGGACGGGATGATCAGTGGCCGGCTTCAGGACCAACAGGAGGAAACCATTCCTTTTGCGACTGTTACTGTCCTGAAGCTCCCTGATTCCACCGTAGTTACCGGGACCACCACAGACCTGGACGGGGAATTTGAACTAAAGCCGAAATTTACCGGAAACATCCTGTTGGGGTTCAGTGCCATTGGATATGCGGAAGCCTTTACACCGGCCTTTGAGATTACAGGCCCGGGATTTACCAAAGATCTTGGCACCCGGGTCCTAAGTGAGGAAGTCACCATGCTCGACGAGGTGATGGTAAGCACCTGGAAACCGCGAATTAGAGCAGAAAACGGAAAAATGGTCATGAGCGTGCAGGGCACTGCCAGGGCAGCCGGAAGTACGGCTTATGAAATGCTCTCCATCGCGCCGGGCGTTGCAGTAGACCAGAATGGAGGTTTTACTATAAACGGAAAGCAGGGTGTCGCGGTGATGCTTGACGGCCGCCTTACCTACCTGTCTGCCCAGGACCTTCAATCCCTGCTGGAAAGCATGCCGGCTGAAAATATCGAGGAGATCGAGGTGATCCATAACCCCTCGGCAAAGTACGATGCCGAAGGCATTGCAGGTATCCTGAACATCAGGCTTAAGAAAAACAGCCTTTCCGGATTTACGGGAAGTGCCTACGCCGGGTTCAGATACAGTGAACAGCAATTATTCAACGGCGGAGCCAACCTGAGCTATAATACAGGAAAATGGAATTCTTTCTTAAACCTGGATGTTTCTGAACGTGGCCTGTACAGGGAACCCAATA
>JBEPWW010000139.1:0-6781 GCA_041642215.1 Salinimicrobium sp.
ATAATGAGAAGTAATCTAAAAATTTTGGTGCTGGTTTTGCTTTTTGCAGCAGCTTCCTGCAGCTTTACGACCAAGACTTTTAACGACCCCAATAAGGATAAAACCTTAATTGAGTTGATCACCTATGTGCTGCAAAACGGCCATTATGACGCCAAGGATATCAATGATTCCTTTTCACAAGGAGTATATAAAGATTATTTGAAGGCGATAGATCCTTTAAAGAGATATTTTCATGAAGAAGATATAGCGGAATTCGAAGTGTATGAAGATCAGATCGACGATCAGATCAGGAATAGTGAGATCAGTTTTTTCGATCTTACTCATGACCGCCTGAGCCAGAGAATGCAGGAAGCCAGGGAAATCTATAAGGAAGTACTGGATACCCCGTTTGATTTTTCAAAAGATGAGATCCTGGATACCGACTATGAGAATCATACCTATGCGACATCTAAAGAAGAGCTAAAGGAGCGTTGGAGAAAGCAGTTGAAAATGTCTGCCATTAGCACTTTCTATGACAAGAAAAAAGAACAGGAACGGGAGTTAGAGAAGAACCCCAATTACGAGGAGAAAACAGATGCCGAACTTGAGGAAGAAGCAAGGGAGATCACCCGGACTTCTTTAGAAGAATATTTTGATTTTAGCGATGACCTGGAACGGAAAGACTGGTTCTCGCTGTACGTTAACGCTATTGTAGAGGAATTTGACCCACACACGTTCTATTTTGCACCACAGGACAAAGACAGGTTCGATATGGCCATGTCTGGAAAGCTGGAAGGTATTGGCGCCCGTTTACAAAAGAAGAGGGATAATATCAAAGTGGTGGAAGTGATATCTGGTGGTCCTGCCTGGATAGGTGAGGAAGTTGAAGTAGGCGATGAGATCCTTCGGGTCAAACAGGAAGATGAGAAAGAGCCGGTAAGTGTGGTAGGGATGCGTTTGGATGACGCTGTGAGCCTTATCAAAGGCCCAAAGGGTACTCAGGTGACTCTCACCCTAAAAAAAGTAGACGGAACAATTCAGGACGTGACTATTACACGGGATGTGGTGGAGATAGAAGAAACGTATGCCAAGACATCCATGGTGGAAAAGGACGATAGGATCTATGGTGTGATCAATCTTCCTAAGTTTTATTTCGATATGGAAAACTATTCCGAGAGAAATGCCGCTACAGATGTGAAAAAGGAAATAATTAGGCTTAAGGAACAGAATATGGAAGGCCTTGTTCTGGACCTAAGGAATAATGGAGGCGGATCCCTCAAAACAGTCGTAGATATCGCCGGACTCTTCATTAAGGAAGGTCCTATCGTACAGGTGAAATCCAAGATCGAAGGGCAGGAAGTACTAAAGGATACAGATCCGGAGATCCTGTGGGATGGTCCCCTGGTGATACTGGTGAATGAGCTTTCGGCTTCAGCATCAGAGATCCTCGCCGCGGCCATGCAGGACTATAAAAGGGCGATTGTGATTGGAAGTAAGCAAACCTACGGGAAAGGTACGGTACAGAACGTGATTGATCTTAACAGGTGGGTGCGAAACAGTGATTTTGGAGATCTTGGGGCACTTAAAATCACAACTCAGAAGTTCTATAGAGTGAATGGTGGGTCTACACAGCTGGAAGGTGTCAAGAGTGATGTAGTGGTTCCAGACCGTTACAGTTTGATCGATATTGGAGAAAAAGACCAGGAGAATCCTTTACCATGGGATCAGATCCAGGCTGCCAGCTATACCGAGTGGGATGGATATATAGATTTTGAACAAACTATTGCCAATAGTGAAAAAAGGATGGCTGAGAATGAGCATATCAATCTCATAAAAGAGAATGCTGAATGGATCAGGGATCAAAGACAGGAGAAGTCGGTACCACTAAAATTTGAAAAGTATAAATATGAGGTGGAAATGAATGAGGAAAAGGTGAAGAAGTTCGAGAGGCTTAATAAGTACGAAACCAATCTTACATACAAATCGCTGCCTTATGAAACCGAATTGTTTACTACTGATACTACCCTGGCAGAAAAGCGTAAAAGATGGCACCAAAGCCTTAGCAGCGATCTTTATATGGAAGAGGCTGTAAACGTTCTGGAAGATCTTAAGATGAACAATATCAAGAAATCAAAGATGGCGAACATTAGAAAATAACGCCCGCTTTTATATTATTATAGCCTCCTGTCCTCCTTGGACAGGAGGTTTTTTTTTCTGGGAAAACCATCAGGTAATAAGTTTCCTTACAGAAACAATACTCCTAATGGGTATATTATAATTCAGGGAAAGGAGGCAGGGCAGGAGAATAAAAAGCTGCAAACTACTGAACTCTAATGCGATGAGAACATGGTTTTGCCCTTGTGGACACTGCTACTATAACCTTCCTACCAGAAGGACATTCGTTCTGCATCGAGCTTGATGAAAATGAACAATAGCAGGGTAAAGCCCCATAATCCCGATCCTCCATAACTAAAGAAGGGGAGTGGAATCCCTACCGTAGGGAAAATGCCTATTACCATTCCTATGTTGACAAAGAAATGAATGAAGAGTATGCCCGCTACGCTATATCCATAGACGCGGCTGAAGGTGGACTTCTGCCTTTCGGCCATATGGATGAGGCGCATCATAAGAAACAGGAAGAGGAGGACCACCACTGTGCTTCCAACAAACCCCCATTCTTCTCCTACCGTGCTGAAAATATAATCTGTGTGTTGTTCGGGAACAAAATTTCCTTTTGTTTGGGTTCCCTCGGTCCAGCCTTTTCCAAACCAGCTGCCACTTCCAATCGCAATTTCACTTTGGTTGGTATTATAGCCTATCCCGCGGTTATCGACTTCTTTTCCCAGTACAATGTTGAACCGGTCGCGGTGGTGCTGTTTGAACACGTTCTCGAATACATGGTTTACAGAAAAAGCAAACCCGATACAGGCTGCTGAAAGAATGATATATTTGAAGATGTTAGGTCTTTTTTTTCTGTTTAGCAGTAACAACAGGGCAGCAACAAGCAATATCCCGCCAGTTACCCATGCCACTCCGTAGAGCAGTGTGGTCACGAACAAGATAATGGCTATGAATCCTAAAAGTAGGTAGGCGAAATGCAAACCTTCCCTGTACAGTGGAAATATAAAGGCAAAGTATACCATTGCACTTCCGGGATCGGGCTGCAACAGGATAAGAAAAATAGGAAGGGCGATAATAATAAAAGCCTTTATCTGGTGCTGAAAAAGCTGGATGTTGGTCTGAATACCGCTCATGTATTTTGCGAGCGCGAGCGCTGTGGCCACTTTCACAAATTCTGCCGGCTGTATGCTTACCGGGCCCAATACGTACCAGGCAGTCTGGCCGGCAATGGTCTTTCCAAATACAAACAATCCTGCTAGCGAAAGTAAAGCGCCAACGTAGATTACACTCGAAAATCGTTCGTAAAATTTAGCTTCTATGGAAAGGACCAGGATGATAAGGGCCGCGCTTAACATGATCCAGAAGAGCTGTTTTCCATAGACCTGTTTCATGTCCATAATAGAAGTGGATGCATCACTCAGGGAGGCAGAATAGATATTTGCCCAGCCTATGAACACCAAAAGCAGGTAAAGCAGGATAGTAAGCCAGTCAAAATTCGAAATAGTTCTGGACATCGCTTACCGGTTGATTATAAAGGGTTCTCCACTTAAGGGTTTTGCGTATTCTTCCTCGAGGCTGTGGGACAGGATCCAGTTCTCCATGTCTGTACGGGTGATCTCCCCCTTCAGGTATTTTTCGATCAATAAGCCCGCGATCCTTCCGGCGTAGCGTCCACCCCAATACCCATTCTCCACAAAGACAGCCAGGGCGATCTGGGGGTCGTCCACAGGAGCAAAAGCTATGAAGATCGAGTGATCTGTAAGCTGTACCCGTTTACCTCCAATTTTGGTGAAATTTTCGGCAGTCCCGGTTTTTCCGGCGATCTCGATCCCGGGAACTCCCAAAGCCGCCGCAGTCCCGCTTTTATAAACCTGGTGCATTCCCTCTACGACCGGTTCAAAATGCTGCGGACTGATGGTCGTATGTTTTTTCTGGGTATACTCCTCTTCTTTTATAGGGTTACCATTGATCTCTTTAAGAATATGTGGGGTGTAATACCATCCCCTGTTGGCAATAGCGGCAGTCATGTTAGCCAATTGTATGGGAGTCGTGAGAACCTCTCCCTGGCCAATGGCGTTTGAAAGCGTCGCGGTTGAAAACCAGCGATAAGTGGGGTAATTATAGATCTTGTTATAGTACTCGGCATTCGGGACTTTTCCAGGCCTTCCCGTGGAAAGATCTGATCCCAAATAGTCTCCCAGGCCAAAGCTTGCCAGGTGGTTCTTCCAGGTGTCCACGCCTTTTTGAGGAGTTTCATATTTTTCAATGACCCGGCGGTATATACTGGCAAAATAAGCATTACAGGACTGTGCGATCCCCGGGATCATGTTAAGCGGGCTGCTATGGGCATGACAACCCATTTTCCGGTTCCTGCCATAGTGATAGCCTCCCCGGCAGGAGAATTTTTCATTAGTGGTCACTACCCCCTCTTCCAAAGCGATTAAGGCATTTATGGTTTTAAAAGGGGAACCCGGGGGGTATTCGGCCAGTAAGCCACGATCATATAAAGGCCGGGCAATCGAATCATAGTACAGTTCAGTAAAGTTCCTGGATCTTTTTCGTCCCACTAGCTTCGCGGGATCATAACTGGGGGCCGTTACCAGGGCCAGGATTTCCCCCGTGGAGGGTTCCAGGGCCACAATTCCGCCGCGTTTATTTTCCATTAAGAGCTCTCCGTACTTCTGGAGTTCAGCATCAATGGTGATCGTAAGGTCCTTGCCTTTTTTAGGCATGGTATCAAAAACGCCTTCCTTGTAGGGGCCTATATCCCGGTTGAACCGGTCCTTCTGTATATATTTAACACCCTTTATTCCTCTTAGTAAATCTTCGTAATACCCTTCCACCCCTTGTTTCCCAATAAGGTCCCCGGAAATATAATAGGGGTTTTCATTCACCGTACGCTGGTTTACCTCTGCGATATATCCCAGTACATTGGCTGCATTTTCGGTGTGATAGTTACGCAGGGAACGTTTCTGAATATAAAACCCTTCATACTTTCTCATCTTTTCCTGCAGGTATGCATATTCGCTCTTGGTGAGCTGCGGGACTACCACAGATGGTAGCCGGGGAGAGTATATCTTGGCCTTGTCCAGGCGTTCTACCAGCTGTTCCTGGGTTACGTTGAGCATAGTGCAGAATTCTGTAGTGTCAAACGCCTTTAGGTTCATAGGGATAACCATGACATCGTAAGACGGCTGATTGGATACCAGCAACTCCCCGTTCCTGTCAAAAATAAACCCTCTTTGGGGATAATCATAAACTACCTTTATGGCATTGTTTTCTGAAAGACCGGCAAAAGACGTATCCAGGACCTGCAGGTAAAATAGCCGGCCGAGGAATATAAATCCTGTGGTGATGATGATGATGTATAAAAGGATTCTTCTCATTTAGCTTTTTTATTGAACAGAGCGAGACTTAGGAAAACGAGCAGTATGGTAAAAAGGCCCGTAAAAAAGGTGCGTTCCAGTATTAGCAAGAAATGTGCAAAACTGAAAAATTCAAGTAAAAAGAGCACAAAATGATGTATAAATATCAGCAGGAAGACATAGGTCAGTCGTGAACCTACCGGGGTGGTGGAAAATCGTATGGTTTGATGATCGTAACTAACCCCAAAAGAAAACCTTAGAATAGCAGGTCTAACATAAGCGGCTATCAGGCTTGCCGCAGCGTTAATTCCCCCGCTGTCTTCAAAGACATCCACTCCCAGACCCAGGAGAAAACTAAGGATTAAAAAAAGGGATTGATTACCCGTAAAAGGGTAAAGCAGGATAAAGAGAACATAAAGCTGGGGATTGATATATCCCATAAAATTGATGTTGTTCAATAACAGGACCTGTAGCAGGATAAGAAAGATAAACCGGAAGGTGTTGGAGAGTATCAGGTTATTCATCTGCCGTAATATTTTGAAGTTCCTGGATCTCTTCTTTTGCTCTGTTCTCAATAATATAGACATACCCAATATTGGTCATGTCATTGAACAGGCGAATATCTATGGTGAAATAACTTTCGCTCTTATCAAGAGCGTAATTTTCAACAGTGCCTATGTTGATCCCTTCCGGGAAAATAAGTGAGCGTCCTCCCGTGATGATCGTATCTCCCTTTTGAACAGGAGCGAGACCGGGCACATCGGTAAGCTGGACCACATTGGGATCTTTTCCGTTCCAGACGAGCGTGCCAAAGTGATTGGTCTTTTTCAACTGGGCGTTGATCCTGGAATTCGAGTTAAGGACCGAAATGACCGTGGCATAGTTCTCAGAGACATTTTCTACGATTCCCACAATCCCCCGGCTGGTAATGACCCCCATATCCGGCTCAAGACCCGCTGCCGATCCTTTATTGATAGTGAGATAATTATCGATCTTCGAATAGTTGTTATTGATGACTTCGGCAGTTCTGAAGGTGTAGGTTTGGTTCAGGGAAATAGAATCCCGGTTTGTGGTGAGTTTAAGGGTGTCCTCAAAATTAGCAAGTCGTGCCCTTAATCTCTTGTTCTCTTCCAGTAACCTCTGGTTATATTTCTCCAGATTAAAATACGTATTGATATCGCTCGTCCAGCTATACACCCCTCCGGTGAGGAAATTGGCTGAGCTAATGAATTTGCTCTTTTGGAAAGAGTGAGACTGAATGGTGAGGATCATAGAAAACGCAAACAGCAACAGGAATAGGATATTGTTCTTATTCC
>JBEPWW010000140.1:0-6780 GCA_041642215.1 Salinimicrobium sp.
ACGAACTCAATTTTTTCAATTTGATGCTGAGTGAATTCCTGCAGTTCTTGGAGCATTATTGAGTTTTTTCTAAGGGAAGCGATACTTTCTTTTACATCTGAAAAATTCAGTTTTATTCCCGCTTCTCGCCATATATCATAATGGAACATTAGAAGCATAATCTCTTCTTCTTTGTTTAGCAAATCCAGATTGCATTCAGGAGAAATTACTTTTCGGATGAGCTTTAGATAGCTTAAGGAATTACAGTACATAAGCTTCTTTTGCATGCAACTGGTAAGCTCTTTCTCGTGAGGTTCAGCAAAATCTGGAATTGCCTTTGCATCTGCACACAATCTTTTCCAACTTCCCTTCTTATAAATTTGTCGAACTTCAAGATGATGAAATTGAAGGAAATTATTTAATGTTAGCGGGAGGGTTGAGTGGTGCTTAAATTGTTGAATTTTAAGCAGGAGTTGCGGCCTTCTAAATTCAGTTGCTTCTCTAATATTTTTTAAGATTACTTCCTTGGCTTTTTTCTCCAGTACTATCGAGCAACCTAACGGCAAGTGAGGAAATTCATCCTCTATTTCTTTAACTATAGAAGTATGAGTTTTGCCAACAAGCGCTCTGAATTTATGTTCAAAATCGTATTCCGGCCTCGCATTACCAACAAAATCCAATACTGTTAAGCAGTCTTTATTTTCTGCAAGTCTTAAACCACGTCCTAGTTGCTGTAAAAAAACAGTCAAACTTTCTGTAGGTCTAAGAAAGAGAACGGTATCAATATTTGGAATATCAACACCCTCATTAAAAATGTCAACAACAAAAAGGTAGTTGACTTCTTTATTCAAGAGTTGATTGCGAATTAGTTCGCGAGATGAGCTATTACTACTAACCAAATAATCTGCTTTCAAACCTGCAATAGTAAACTTTTCTGCCATATATCTGGCGTGCTCCTGACTTACACAAAATCCTAAGGCCTGTACATCGTGAACATCGGTTAAATATTCTTCACAGTTATTGATAATGTCTGAAACGCGCCTATCGTTCTCGGTGTAAAGTTTAGTGAGTTCATTGACTTCATATTTGCCATTTCTCCAATTGACATTTGATAAATCTATGGTGTCTGAAAGAGCAAAGTATTGAAAGGGGCTTAATAGCTTCCGATTCAAGGCTTCCGGTAATCTTATTTCTGCTGCAATTTTGTTGTGAAAATCTTCAGCAATATCTCCTCCATCCATTCTCTCAGGTGTAGCTGTCAAGCCTAAAAGAATTTTCGGATTAAACCTTGTTAAAATGGGGCGGTAGCTATTAGCGGTAATGTGATGCACCTCATCAATGATTATATACTCATAGAAATTAGAACCTAGTGCTAGTGTTTTTAATCGATTATTTAAAGTCTGGACAGAAGCAAAAATTTGGTTATAATTTTCAGGTTCATTACCATCAACCCATAATTCACCAAAGTTGGAATTGCGCAATACATGTTGGAATGTTAGCTGTGCTTGTTGTAATATTTCTTTTCTATGGGCAACAAACAAAAATTTAGCTGTTGGATTTTTTAAATAAAACCTTTTAAAATCAAATGCAGAAATAACAGTTTTTCCAGTTCCGGTAGCTGCTACCAACAGATTTTTGTGTCTGTTATGAACTTCTCTTTCAGATTCCAATTTTGCTAAAATCTCCTCTTGGTAAGGATAAGGTTTCAAATCAAAAAAGGCCATAATTTGATTTGTACCATATGAACTTTGTCTTTTTAGAGCACTACCTAATTTTTCCCTGTCTTTACCTTTTTCATAAGGTTCAAATTCTGGATCTTCCCAATAAGTTTCAAATGTTTTTTGAAACTTATCGATGATGTGCCCAATTTCCTGAGTAGTTACTTTTAAATTCCATTCTAAGCCATTGGTAAGAGCAGAACGGGAAAGGTTTGATGAGCCTATATAGCCTGTGTGAAAGCCTGAATTCCTTAGGAACAGATAAGCTTTAGCGTGCAAACGTTCATGTTCGGAGTTATATGAAACCTTTATTTCAGTATTAGGTAATGAGGATAGGTATTCCACTGCTTTTACATCTGTCGCTCCCATGTAAGATGTGGTAATTATCTTTAATTTTCTCCCACTCTTGGTAAACTCTTCGAGCTCTTTTTTAAAAATTCTTATTCCCGAATACTTTATAAATGAAACGAGCCAGGAAATTTCATCGGAGGAAAGGATTTCTTTTCTTAATTCGCTTTCTAAAGAAATCCCCATATTATTTCCAGTAAATAATTCACTTTGGCTAAGCCTGGTATATGGAGTAATTTCTTTAATACGGGATTCCAAGTTGGAATAAGGGAAATCCAATTTAGAAAAAACAGCTTGTAAAATTTTTCCTTCGGTCTCAATTAGATTCTCTGATAAATCAAGATCTTTTAATTCTGTTGCTAAGAGCCTAATTATCTTATTAGAAAGTTCTATTTGGAGCAATGGGCGATCTTTCTCCTTTATTTCATTGAGAGCATACTTTATAGTTTCAGCTAAATAAGTACTAAGATGTTGTGATGCCTCCTCCTTGTCAAGTGAGATTTCGCTTATGTGAAATTTTTGAGAATCAACTAAGCTTAATCGGTTAGCGACTAACTTATTAATTAATTGTTCGTATAACCCTGTTTCAAAACTCATTTATAATTGTGGATATAGTGATTTACAATTGGAATATCTGCTTCAGCCCAATCCAGTTTATGTAATTCTGAGATGGGAAGCCATTCTATTTTAGAATGTTCTTTAAGAAATATTTCAAATGTTTGTAGGGAACAGCGAAATGGAATTAATTCAATCGATTTTTTTTCGGCATATTTATGAAAATTAGAGGGCAATTTTTCCAGAAGGTTTATTTCAACTCCCAGTTCTTCTTTTATTTCTCTTTTCAGGCACTCCTCTAGATTCTCTTTTTTTTCAACTTTTCCACCCGGGAATTCCCATTTTAGGGGTAGATGCATGGTCTCACTTCTTTGGGCACAGAGAACTTTATTGTTTACTTCTATTATAGCACAGGTAACCTGGGTCACTTCCGGGAGGGTTTATTTTTTATAAAAATACAAGTTTATATGTTATTTGAATAAGAAACCTAATAGAATGATCCATACCGGTTAATCCCTGAGGTTTGCTTTTGCTGTGCAGTACCCGGAATTTGCCGCAGCAAAAACCCCTCCTTCCATAGCCCCAATTTCCCTATCATAATTAACCACTAAAAAAAGCTATATTTGAGTGAATCTTAAAGCTATAGCTATGATCGCGTTGTATATCATTTTAGGGATCATCCTGGTGCTGGTGATCTGGGCAGTGGGTATTTACAATAACCTGGTGAGTTTAAAACACAACCGCGAAAACGCCTTTGCCGATATCGATGTGCAACTCCGGCAGCGGCATGACCTGGTACCGCAACTGGTGGGGGCAGTGAAAGGCTACATGGAGCACGAACGCGGGACGCTGGAGTCGGTGACCCGGGCAAGACAAAAGGCCGTGCAGGCCACCGGGATCAATGAGAAGATCGAGGCCGAGGAGGAACTGGGAGCGGCCCTGCGGGGACTCAACGTGCAGGTGGAAGCCTACCCAGATCTTAAGGCGAACCAAAATGTGCTGCACCTGCAAAAGGAGATCGCCGATGTGGAGAATAAACTGGCGGCCGTAAGGCGCTATTTCAATTCGGCTACCAGGGAATTCAATATCGCGGTTCAAAAATTCCCCAACAATATTTTCGCGGGTATGTTCGGCTTTACCACCCAGCCCATGTTCGACCTGGGGGCTGCCGGAAGGGCAGATATGGAAGTGGCGCCCGAGGTAAAACTGTAAGCCGTGGCTTTTGTTGGTATCCACACCCAGATAAGGCGGAATAACAGGAAATCCATCCTGCTGCTTATCGCCTTCCCCTTACTCATCCTGGCGGCGGTGTTTGCCGTGGCCTATTTTACCACTTTTGACCAGTACGGGAATCCCAGGCCGGAGGTGGCCCTGGATGGCTTTTTGCAGGCCGTGCCGGTGGTAACCGCGATCGTGGTGGTGTGGTTCCTCATCGCTTATTTCGCCCATAACAAGATGATCTCCATGGCTACGGGCTCCAAACCCCTGGAACGCCGGGAGAATATGCGGGTCTACAACCTGGTGGAAAACCTGTGCATGAGCGTGGGCATGAACATGCCAAAGGTGCGGATCATTGAAAGCGATGCGCTGAATGCCTACGCCAGCGGACTCAAGGAAAAGGATTATACGGTTACCCTCACCCGCGGCCTGGTGGAAAAGCTGGAGGACGATGAGCTGGAGGGGGTGATCGCGCACGAATTGATGCACATAAGGAACCGGGATGTGCGCCTGCTGGTGGTGACGGTGATCTTTGTGGGGATCTTCGCCTTTGTGGTGCAGATCGCCTTCCGCAGTTTTCTCTACAGAAGGATTGGCGGGCGCAGAAGGAACCGCGATTCGGGAAAATTCATGATCATCATCCTGGTGATCGCCTTTATCGCCTACGTGATCTCCATGCTGTTCAAATTTGCCCTGAGCCGCAAACGCGAATACATGGCCGACAGCGGGGCTGCCGAAATGACCCGCAAGCCCTGGGCCCTGGCTTCGGCCCTGCGGAAGATCTCTGCCAACCACCATGTGAAGGTGAAGAGCGAGGAGGTGCAGCAAATGTTCATCGAGAATACCCCCAAAGATACCTCGGCAGGTCTGTTTGGTGGCCTGGGAGGGCTGTTCTCCACCCATCCACCCATTGAAAAACGTATCGAATTCCTGGAGCAGTTCTAAGCCTTTTAGCCGGTCATCACGCTTCTTTCTGCCCCGCCGCCGGGTCTATTCCACCCGCCGGTAGTGAGAATGGTCGTTCAGGACAAAGGAGGAAACTTTATTGGCAGGATCCCGCCGAAAGCGCATCTCATGCCCCCGGCTCAATTCCACGAACTGCGAATTCTCAGTGGGCAGGAAATGTAGCTCTTCCCCGTTATCGGGAAAAGAGAGCAGCAGGCCCCGGCCATTCACCTTTACCTCCACCAGCCTGGTTTCCCGGCCCGGGTCCGGGGTCCATTGAAACCTCCCAATGTAGGGCTTTAGGCTTTCTGAAGCCACTTTAACCGGCCGGATATACTTTGGTTTGGAGAGGTCCCAGTGGTAATGAGTGGAAACCGCCCTGATGATCTCTTCAATGAGTCCGCGGGCATTATCGGCATTGGTCATGACAATCACCGCGTCGCCCCGGTGGGCAAAAGCGACCATATTATTGGTGAAGCCGGCATTTTTTCCACCGTGCTGAAAGATGATGGAGCCGTTCTCCTGCCTTAGCTGCGGGCCCAGGCCCCAGTCGCCTTCATGCCTGGAGAGCATGTCCAGCGCGGTTTTCCTGGAGATCACCCCCTCGCGGTTCTTTAGGATGTTTTGGATCTCCATGACATAGTGCGCCAGATCTGTTGGGGTGGTCCAGAGTCCGGCGGCAGCTTTTTCGGGGTAATTGTGCCAGTAGCCCTCGATTACATTTCCTTCCCGGTCATAGGCGGCGCTCGCTGTTTGGTGCAGTTCCTCCGGAAGCGGTTGCCTATAGGTGCTGGAGCGCATGTTCATGGGCTGGAGGATGTGCTGTTCCAGGTAGTCTTCAAAGGGCATTCCGCTCACATCTTCCACCATTTTTTCCAGGATGGTATAGCCTCCCCCCGAATAGCTCCACCTGCTCCCTGGGATGGTGTCGTTGTAGATGGCCGCGGTATTGCCCTCGCCTCTTAAAACCTGTGTAAGGCTGGGGAAGGTGTCCTGTTGTGAATAGCCGGGGAAACCGTGAACATTGAGTCCGGCGGTGTGGGTAAGCAGCCTCCTGGGCGTCACCTTCTGGGTGCGGGTGAATTTATTCTCCGGAAGTTTCCATCCTTTTAAGTAGGTATTGACATCCTGCTCCAGGTCGATCTGTCCCTCCTCTGCCAGTCGCAATACCGCCAGGGCGGCCAGGGGTTTGCTGATGGAGGCGGCCTGGAACAGCGTGGTGGTCTCCACCTTTGTGCAGGTCTCTGTATTGGCGGTCCCGTAGGCTTTGGCCCAGTGCAGCGCCCCGTCTTTAACGACTGCAATGGAAACGCCGGGTACTTTGTAGTATTCCATTCTTTCGGCTATGCTGAAGGCATCGCGCCGATCTTCGATTTGTACCGGGTGACCCAGTGACGTTTCGATCATCGCAATCTCCCGGGAGGTTTCATTTTCGTCAACCTGGCAGGAGTGGAAGAACCCCGCGGAAAGCAGGAGCAGGAGGGTAATTTTTCTCATATTATGAAAAATTAGGGGGTTAGTAACGTTTAAATATACTGCTTTTAAGGAAATTACCGGATATATTTCTTACCTGCTAAAATGGGTGTTTTCCCCTATAGGAGATATGCCGGATTTTATTGTAAATTATATTTTTATCAAAAGGAGCCCCCGGAAAAGAAAAATTCGTGCTCCTTTTTTTATTTCCCTACCGGGCTGGTTGCATTCCATGAATTTTTCAGGATGGTGTAAACTTCTCTGTTGCTTAGAAACTTAAATACTGTATTCTTATGAGAACACGACTGATTATTCGCCTGCCGTGGGTGTTGATACCCTTATGTGCCTGTTTTTTACTTTCATCCTGTGTGAAAGATGACCTGGAAGAACAGGAAGATCTGATCCCTTCCCCGAATGCCACAGTAAAAAGTCCCCATCAGGAAAAAATAGAGGATCATTATATCGTGGTCCTGTCTGAAAAAAATGTGCGGGAAGATCCGCGGGCTGCCAATGCACTTGAAGCCCTTACCAAAGAAGTAAGACA
>JBEPWW010000141.1:0-6743 GCA_041642215.1 Salinimicrobium sp.
ATCTAGAGCAGCAATGCTATAGAAATAGGAGGCCGAGCTCCAGTCAGATTCCACGGTCAGCACTACCGGATCTATTTTTTTAGCGGCTTCCACGCGAATGGTCTTTCCTTCAAAGGCGCCTGAAAAGCCCGCGTTTTTCAAAAGAGCCAGCGTCATAAGGATATAGGGGGTGGAAGTGATCTTTCCCTTTAGCTCTATTTCGAGCCCCTGCGGCAGGGAAGGAGCGATCAACATTAGGGCAGAAATATACTGACTGCTGATATGCGCCTCCAGGCACACCTTTGGCCGGTTAAGTTTTTTTCCTGTGATCTTTAGGGGCGGGTAGCCCTCCTGGTTCACATATTCAATATTTGCACCCAGTTCCCGCAAAGCCTCCACCAGAAGTTTTATGGGACGCTGCTGCATTCGCTCACTGCCGGTGAGCACGACCTGTTTTCCCTCTTTGGAGGCGAAGTAGGCTGTCAAAAAACGCATGGCGGTTCCCGCATGATGTATATCCACGGTGGTATCTTCAGATCGCAACGCCTGCTGCAGGATTTGCGTATCATCACTGTCTGAAAGGTTCCTGATCCCGATCTCAGGAAAAAGCGCCTGCAGGATCAATAACCTGTTGGATTCGCTTTTTGAACCTGTAATAACAATCTCTCCGGAAACCGCACCGGTATGCTGTGGCAATTGAATGTCCATTAAGATCTTCTGCTTTTAAGTTTCTTCCTGCGGCTTGTCATATAAATGGCGTAAACAATACTGATCACCGCCTTTATCGAAAAGTAATTCTTCCATTTCCCGTCTGCCCATTCGTCTTCATAAACCGCCCTGAAATTCCCCGAAGTGACCTCAGAGAAATGGGAAATGACCAAAGAAATAATTACAAAAATCAGAAAAAATACGGCGGCCAGTTTTAGAACCCTGATCCAGAAATCCTTGCTTTTAAAATTATCCAGGTATCCCATTACTTCAGTTTTTCATTGTTTTGGTGCCGGTCATGGTCACGCTCGGTTTTTAATTCCAGTTTTTTGTCAAAGGCTCGCTGTAGATCTATCCCCGTTTGATTGGCCAAACAAAGCACCACAAAAACGACATCGGCCAGTTCTTCTCCAAGGTCTTTGGCCTTATCGCTTTCTTTTTCGCTTTGCTCCCCATAGCGCCGGGCGATGATCCTGGCAACCTCCCCTACCTCTTCGGTGAGCTGGGCCATGTTTGTCAATTCGTTGAAGTAGCGAACACCATGCTGGCTGATCCATTCATCAACGGCTTTTTGTGCATTTTCTATATTCATATTTTAAATTTTAGAGATCACTATGCTCTCTGTCTGTTTTTCAATCAGGAAGTCAAAAAATCCTTTAAGGGCATTATAATCCCGCGGATTAAAAACGATATTTTTAAAGTCCACCACCGACTGGATCCTCAGAAAATTTCCGCTTTGACTCGCCACAAATGTAAAACTTCCCTCTCCGGCATTCAATTCTGAAGCGAAATTTTCGGGAATTGATTCCACCCGGTATCCCTCGGGGATCATAATATTTACTGTCGCTGTGGTGACATATGGATATTTCAGGAAAATAGGATAAGTCCTTTCGGCTGCCTTAAAGGGGTTTTCTTTTTGGGCAAGAAACAGCAAAGGCTTGATATAAATTTTCCCATTGATCCTTTCTACTCCATTCTCAAGTTCAAAATCATAGGTTTCCTTTATCTCCTTACCCGGCAGGTCCTCATTCTCTTTTTCAAGGCTAGTGATCCTGATGTTTCCTTTATTGGTATGCAGGGTTTCCATATACTTCTCTTCATCCACGCTGCGATATTTGTCCCTGTGGTCCTTCGCCTGCAATCCTTTTAAAATTTTCATGCTTTTACCCTGTAGCATAAGATTCTCCTGCAACTTTAGGTTCATAACAATAGTCTCTTCAGATTGGTATTGAGGCATGAGGTTTACCCAGGTAGAACTCCCATTCTCCCGTATGATCCTTCCCTGCCAGTTGCTGGCCCGTTTTGGAAGTTCGCCGGGAGCCGCTGTAAGGTCTGTCGCATCAAGGAGGATAACCTCGTTAGGCGCTTCTACTCCGGCGATCACATAATTAAAACCATCTCGGGTTGGATACACCGGGATCCCGTTATTGCGGGTGCTCACCAGGACAGGGTTTGCATTAATTCCGGCATATCTCAACATGCTTACAAGCACAAGATTTATGTCTCCCACATTGCCCTCCCCTTCTTTGTAGGCAGTTCGAATTCCGTTAATAGACCTGTATCCCAGGTAACTATCCCATTTTATCTTTTCCTTTACAAAATCATATATACGTGCAATTTTTTCCTCTATTGTGGAAGCTCCCTGGAGAAGTTCGTCCAGGTCATCCTCAAAGAAACGGGTCTTGTCCAGTTCCTTACCATAACCACCATCTTTATAGATGGTCGTGGCAACCTCCTCCCAGGTTTGTGAAAAATATTTATAGGGGGAATTGGGAAATTTGGTAAACTCCAACTCCCACTGAAGGTAGGCAGCATAATTGTGCAGGTAATCAATATAGTTTTCTTCTTTTAATGCAGGAATCTCATTTGCCTCAATTGAGTAGGTAGTAACCATATAATCTGTCCCCGAACTCCTGGTCCCGGTCCTGTACGTTTCATTTCTGCGGGATTCTTCTATGGGAAAATGAACTGCCGATTTGGGATTAATATGTTTTTTGAACCCAAAGAACTCCGGAATACTCACCCTTGTTTCCAGTCTGTTCACCGGGATGGTATACTGCAAAGGAATAATGTCTATAGACGTGACAAAAGGGCTTCGCAAGGTATAACGGTATTCGATAACACTGCCTTCTGTAACCGCAGGCATGGCCAGGGTTGTTTTTAATTTGTAATCTGTAACCTCTTCCTCAAAGATCCCGTCTTTTCGTAATTTATCTTCCCTGATCTTTCCATTTTCCAGATTATAGGTCACTCCTTTCACTCCGGAAATCTTTTCCTGATCGTTACCGTTCCGGAAGTAGCTGATCTCTTTGTTCGCCCATTCAAAACCGTCTTTAGTATAGATCTTAACCCGTTCATGAACTTCGGTCACCAGGCTAAATCCGGTTTGCGGATTGATGTGATAATAGGTACGGTGTTCTCTGAAAAGCACCGCAGCATTGGCTTCGTGCTCCAGAGGGTGCTGCTGTTCCAGGAGCTCTTCTTTAGATACTTTACCGAATTTATAGTTCTGACCATGGAGATTGCAAAACAACAGGTAGAGGGGAAGAAAAAGTAAAAATTTTCGCATAATGCTGGTGTGTTAGATGGCTACTAAAACTGCCTTTTGATTACTATAGGAATTGACTCTATTCATAAATTTCCTGAAACCTTCAAAAGCCCCTGCAGGCCAACATCCTTCATTTAACCAGTAGGTACGCTTAACTTCAATGTAAACCACCTCCTCTTTTTTCTTAAGATTCACAGTTAATTCGAAATTTCCAAAATCACTTTTAAGTGTGTAACCCTCGGGAATGGATTCGGGAGCGTATCCGGCCGGCAGGAAGAATTCAAAAGTATCCTCAAAGGATCTTCCGCGGGAAATCTCCAGGGGATGGTTACGTTCTCCCGCTAATGGAAGGTTAAAAGTGTAGGGATAAATGAAATTCAAGGGGAGCAGGATCCTGTCTCCGGCCCTGGATGTCATTCTGTTCCCCTTGAAGCTCAGGTTCTCTGTAAATACCTGCCTGGTCCTGTCATTATCAAAAGAGATCTGCTCAAAGTCCAGATCCTTTAAATGATACCAGTTATTCTTATAATAAAGCTCCTGGTTTTGGGAAGTCTCCCTGGCGATAGGATAAATGTTTCCATAGGGAACTCCATAACTCTTCCTAACCACTTCTGCCTCAAAAGCTCCGTTGGTATCGAGATAAATCCGGCTTACGCTCTCCTGCAAGTTTTCTTCAACAGAGTAGGCCCTGGTCTTCACGATCTCACCACCCTCTGGCTTCACCAACAATACATTCCTATTGTCTGTGAATCCTCCTAAATAATTGAAAGGATCTGTCTGACTGGTACATTCCAGCCACAGGTCACCTTCTTCAGCCGGAATATTGAGAATCACGTGATTACCTTGCATAGAGGCAAATTCCGGATCTATATCTTCAATGCTTTTTCCCCCATAAACCACGGCATAATGAGAAGAAATGCCCTGGGATTCCAGGAGAGCCTTTGTGTAATTGGTCAAACCTTTACAATCCCCGTACTTCACCTTATCCACCTCCCGCGCAGACATTGGCTCCCAGCCACCAATTCCCAGCTGTACACTTATGTAACGCGTATTTTCCTGAACATAACCGTAAATGAGCCTGGCCTTTTCAAGATCATCTGCGGCATCAGCCGTGAGGGCCTGCACTCGGCTTATGATCTCAGGAGACAGTACGGTCTTATCCTTCAATAAATGTTCGTATTGCCATTTCCCGAACTCCTTCCAGTTGGCAGCTTCCCCTTCAACTCCCGCCAGGCTAAAGCGGTTAAGTGCCACGAGAACCTGGGGGGCAAAAGTTTTAAAATCGGGGCTCAAACGTTCCTTTTTATACGCCGGGACATTCTCAATCCGATAGTTTAGCTCCAGGTTTGAATTTTCACGATGCACTAAAAGGGAATCCAGGTTTTTCTCTTTAAACCGAAGCGGGATACCCGCCGGATTTTTAAGACTGTAAGAAGAACTTTCTACACTTACGCGATACCCCGAAACGGGATACCAGGACCTGATAAAGGCGGTGGATCTTTTTTCCACCTCGCTCTCGTAAACTACTGTGTAAGGATAATCCCTGGCAGTATATTCCATGTACTTTAACCGGTCATCTGAAATTAAAGTCCCTGAACCCACAGCACTGCGATCCTGAAAATCCTTTTTTTTGAACTTCTTAATTTCCTTGCCCCTGCTATCGTAAATAACCGCCGATTGTTTTTTGATCTTGCTATGGTCATCGTAAAAATCATAAGCTTCAATAAAACTCTCCCCTTCTTCGTTAAGGACTGTCACCATTCTGCCGGTATTAATCCGCAACTTATCTGCAGATAGCACTTCGATCTCCACTATCTCATATCTGATCACGGCATCTGAGTGCTGCAGCAATTTGGAATTAATAGTCTCCATATCCTGGGCAAAACTGTAAGTAAGGAATATGAAATAGAGGGAGAGGAAAAAGAATCGTTTCATGGCAGGCTCAAAAGGTTCTATGCTTCAGCAATATATAAAAAAATTAACAACCTTTTAAGGATTAAATGGAACGGCCGCAAATCGGGGCCGGGCGATTATTCCCTATTCTTCGAATCCATTAAGATGGTCACCGGCCCGTCATTTACCAGCCAAACCTTCATATCTGCACCAAACTCCCCCGTTCCAACAGGTTTACCGAGCTCCTTTTCCATGGTCTTCACAAATTTCTCATATAACGGAATCGCCACGTCGGGTTTTGCTGCCTTTATATAGCTGGGGCGGTTTCCTTTCCGGGTACTGGCATGCAGGGTAAACTGGCTAACCACCAGGGCATCTCCCCCGGTATCTAAAAGGGAATCGTTCATCACGCCTTTTTCATCATTGAAGATCCGCATTTTTGCAATCTTGGAACACAGCCATTTAATATCTTCTTCAGAGTCGTCATTTTCTATTCCCAGCAGGATCAACAGGCCGGGACCGATCTTTGAATTTTCTTTCTGCCCGATACGAACCGAGGCTTCAGCTACACGTTGTAAAACTACTCTCATTCTTCGGGATAATTATCGATCCTGTAATGCTGGTCTTCTTCCCCTTTAAGGATCTGCAGGTAACTTTTATATCGGGACCAAGGGATCTCCCCCTCCTCCAGAGCATCTTTTACGGCACATTTTGGCTCATCAAGATGCATGCAGTTATGGAATTTGCAGTACTGTTTCAACTCAAAGAATTCGGGGAAATAATTCCCGAGTTCCTCCTTCTCGATATCCACCACGCCAAAGCCTTTGATTCCGGGGGTATCAATAATACGCGCCCCAAAGCTCAGATCAAACATTTCGGCAAAGGTGGTGGTATGCTGCCCCTGTTTATGCTGCTCAGATATCTGGGAAGTTTTTAGATTAAGTCCCGGTTCAATGGCATTGACCAGGGTTGATTTTCCCGTTCCGCTATGCCCGGAGATCATACTGGTCTTTCCCTTCATCAGGTCCTTTACCTGCTCCACATTTTTGCCGGTGCTGGCAGAGATCCCTATACATTCATACCCAATGGCCCGGTACATGGCGGCCAGATATTTGACCTCAGCCAGCTCATCTTCGTTATAGGTATCGATCTTATTGAATAACAGGATGGCCTTTATTTCATAGGCCTCTGCCGTCACCAGGAACCGGTCTATAAAGGTGGTAAAGGTAGGCGGGTTATTAAGGGTGATCAGCAAAAAAGCCTGGTCTATATTGGAAGCAATGATATGGGTTTGCTTGGACAGGTTCACAGACCTGCGAATGATATAATTCTCGCGGTCCCTGATGGCCGTAATGACCCCCACTTCTTCCCCGGCACTTTCTTCTGTCTTGAATTCCACCCGGTCCCCCACGGCCACCGGATTGGTGCTTTTGATCCCTTTGATCCTGAACTTCCCCTTGATGCGGCAGTCATAAAAGCGTCCTGCATCAGATTTTACCTGGTACCAGCTTCCGGTTGATTTATAAACAGTTCCTGTCATACTACAAAAATGCGAAATCTTATTTTCATTCGCTATTGCTTCATTATTTTTTCCTGATGATTGATCGATTCCTGG
>JBEPWW010000142.1:0-6742 GCA_041642215.1 Salinimicrobium sp.
AGCGATCTCCTGCATTCTTGCGCCATCCATTCCTTTGCGCTGGAATACTTTTTCTGCAGCATTCAGGATATGGTCTTCTGTATTGTCGTCTTTCATTTTTAGAATTTAGAAGTTAACTATTATGTTTAACCAATTGAATTAACCAACTGGTTGGTAAAATTAAATAAATTTCTACTTCTATTTTATCCGGAACTGTTAAATTTTCTACTTTCCCTCTTTTTTGATGGAATAACCCAGGCGCTATGTGTTGTTAATCAGGTGTTTACTGTCTATTAAAGTAATATGAGCTGCTCTTCTTCGTGGTGGGAGAAGTGGAGGTTCAACATGGATTTTTTGAAAAGGGTGGTCCCCGGCTACAATTACCCTTTCAACCGGACTGTTATCCACATCCCCGGTTCCAGGGGGAGGTAAAACGCTGAAGGTATCGTAGTAGCTCGATTCGTCTCCCATGTCGTTTTTATTTAACTAAGTAGGAATGACAAGAAACGGGATCTTAGTCAGGAAACCGATCCTTTTGATGAGGGGACTGCGCAACAGGTTTTCGAAAAACGTATGTTTATTGTTGATCATGACCAGCATATCAATGGCGTATTCCTCCTGGAAATCTTCAATAGCTTTCGAGAGGTCCTTCCCCTCCAGGATATGGAATTCATAGGAGATACCCTGTAATTCCCTGGCAAGTTCTTCCTTTTTTGTTTCCTGCTCCTCATCAGGCCTTCCGTTTTCCAGTACATTTAGGATGTAGATCCTGGAGGTGAAGAGCATGCTGATCTGTTTAAGACTGTCCAGGTTTATCTGCCGGTATTCCACATCGAGATCTGTAGGGAAAAGGATCTTTTCCGGCTCCTTAAACTTATAGAAGGAAGGGATGGCCAGAACGGGACATTTGGCCTTATTAATGACCTTTACCGTTTGAGTGCCTACCAGGACCTGCTTTGCGCCGGTGGCTCCCTGGGTTCCCATCACTATCAGGTCGATCTCTTTCTTATCCACCTGCTGCTCTACCTCTTCAATTAGGAGCTCAGAGGAACTGATTACCTTGAATATGTGATTGTCATTAGGAAATGCTTTCCTGATCCTGGTCTGGGTTTTTCGAAGGTCGGGGAGGGAATTTTGCCGGTGGATCTCATCCGGGTCTTGTGAACTGGTGCTGAAAACAGAATAATCGGTATCATAGAGAACCGGAGTATAGGTATTCAGAAGATAAAAGGTGCATTTTTCGTCCTTAAAAAGCTGTACCCCATACCAAATAGCATTGAACGCATGCTCAGAAAAATCTGTGGGTAAAAGAATATTTTTCATACTGCCCCGGGTTTGACGTAATAAGACTTATAAGTTACTTATAATTAGGTTGATGGCAAAATATTCAGGATTCGACTCCCTGTGGATCGCACGCGTTTCAAGTCCTACAGATGCTATTGTTGTGGGACCCTAATCCCATAAATTACGGGTCAGGTACTTTTCGATCTCCACGATCACAAAGACCAGGAAGCCCACAGCCACCGGATACCCCCAATATTGTAAAGCCAGATCTTCGGTCTCAAAAAAGCGGTTCATAAAAGGGGTGTACACAAAAAACAGCTGTAAAAAAATGAGGATGATCGCAGCGTAAAAAACGTATTTGTTCCTGAAGAATCCCGTACCGATGGCGGGCCCCTTCATCCTCCGGCAGTTAAACAGGTAGAAAAGCTGTGAAAATACCAGGGTATTTACGGCAACGGTACGGGCAGCAGGCTCCTCGAGGCCCAGGTCAATCATGTAATTAAATATTTGCAGAGTAAAGGTTGCGATCAAAAAAGACACAAATATGATCCTCCATACGAACTGTTTTCCCAGGATAGGCTGTGCGGCTTTTCTGGGAGGCCTTTTCATCACCTTCCTTTCCATAGGCTCAAAGGAGATGGAGAGGGCGAGGGTAACCGCAGTGACCATGTTTACCCATAAGATCTGGGCGGGGGTAATGGGCATGGTGATCCCCATGATAACAGCCGCCATTAAGACAAGGGATTCAGCACCATTGGTGGGCAGGATAAAGTACAGAGCTTTTTTAATGTTGTCATAGACCGTTCTACCTTCCCGGATAGCGGAGACTATGGTGGCAAAATTGTCGTCTGCCAGCACCATTTCTGAAGCGTCTTTAGTAACCTCAGTCCCCTTGATACCCATAGCGATGCCAATATTCGCTTTTTTAAGGGCCGGGGCGTCATTCACCCCGTCGCCGGTCATGGCACAAAGCAGGCCGTTGGCCTGCAGGGCCTTTACAAGCCTTAGTTTATGTTCGGGGGTGGTCCGGGCGTAAATGTTGTGATCCAGGACCTTCTTCCTGAGTTCCTCATCGTTCATTTGTTCGATCTCCTGGCCGGTTAGCGTATGGTCACTCTCTTCCAGCCCAATCTCCCTGCCAATGGCCCGGGCAGTAAAAGCATGATCTCCCGTGATCATTTTCACTTTCACCCCGGCACTCCTGCATTCTCTAATGGCTTCTAATACTTCAGCCCTGGGCGGGTCAATGATACCGGTGATGCCCAGAAAAATGAACTCAGGCTTTTCGAAGGGCAGGTTTATGCCGTTTTCTTCCGGGGTGGCAGGTCTGAAAGCCGCACCCAGGATACGTTGTCCTTTGGAAGCGGTCGCTTCTGTTTTTGCCGCCCAATAATTCCGGTCGATCTCTGTTATTCCCGCGGAAGTATACTGCCAGGAACATTTTTCCAGGAGCCGCTCGGGCGCGCCGGCCATAAACACCATTTTTTCGTCTTCCACCCGGTTCAGGGTGGCCGTAAATTTATGTTCAGATTCAAAGGGAATCGAATCCAGAAGTTCGGGTTTAAAATTTTCAAAACCGGCTTTAATGGTCAGACTGAGCAGGGCTGCCTCTGTAGGCGCGCCCGTGATCTCCCACCTGCCGTCCTCACTCTGGGAGATCTCGGCATTGTTACAGGCCCTAAGGCACTGCATGAAGCGGGTGAGGACCCGGTCTTTCGCCACCTCGCATTTCTCGCCCGCCACAAAGATGTCCCCCCTGGGTTCGTAGCCGGTGCCTTCCACAGTGTAGGTGTTTTCTGCGGTTACTACCGTTCTGGCGGTCATTTCATTTCTGGTAAGGGTTCCGGTTTTGTCTGAACAAATGACATTGACCGCCCCCAGGGTTTCTACGGAAGGTAATTTCCTGATAATGGCTTTTTTCCGGGCCATTTTCTGGACCCCAATGGCCAGGGTAATGGTCAGAATGGCCGGTAAACCTTCGGGTATGGCCGCCACCACCAGGCCTATGGAAGCCAGGAAAAGCTCTGCAACCGAGTATTCACGGAAGAAATAGCCGAAAGCAAAAAAGCCGCCGGTGATCGCCAGGATGGCAAAGGACAGCCATTTGCTGAACTCTTCGATCTGTTGGAGCAGGGGAGTGGTGATCACCTGCACATTGCTCATCATTTTACTGATCTTACCAATTTCTGTAGCGGCTCCCGTTTCAACCACCACAGCCCTGGCTTTACCGTAAACCACGGTAGTGCCCGAAAATCCCATGCCGGTGCGATCCCCCAGCAGGGCGCTCTCCTTCACCGGGGCGGGACTCTTCTCCACCGCCTCGGCCTCTCCCGTAAGCGGCGACTCTTCTACCTGGAAATCTTTGGATTCAATGATACGCACATCGGCCGGGATCTTGTCGCCCGATTTTAATTGGACCACATCCCCCGGCACCAGGTCTTTGGCATCGATCTCTTTTTGTCTTCCCTCCCGTATCACCAGGGCATGCGGGGAAAGCATATTCCTTATCCCCGCCAGGGCCTTCTCTGCCTTGCCTTCCTGTATGTAGCCAATGATCGCATTGACCACTACCACCAGCAGGATGACCCAGGTGTCGATCCAGTGGTCCATAAGGGCCGTGATAGAGGCGGCGATGAGCAGGATATAAATGAGCAGGTTATGGAACTGTAGCAGGAAGCGTTTTAATTCAGATTGCTTTTTTCCCTGCGGAATTTCATTTTTACCGTAGGTCTCGGTCCTTTTGCCTACCTCTTCATAGGACAGGCCGGTGACAGGATCTGTGAAGAGTTTTTCCTTCACCTCCGCTATCGGCATGGAATGCCAGTTTGATCCCGAATTGTGTCGCGAGTCCCTGTTCATTGTAATAGTTATAAAAATGTGGGCCGGTGAGGCTTTGGTCTTTGGTTAAGAACATGGCCTTCAGGTGATAAATCCCATTTCTCATCAGGTTAAATTTACACAATTTGCCTGAATTTAATTCATAAACAATGAGCAATTAAGTAGTTATCAATAAACAATTATCAATAAACAATGAACAGCATGAGTTTTCTTTAAACAAAAAAAGAGGCTGCCTTAAAAAGCTCTCTGTATCGTCATCCTGAATGTATTTCAGCATGGCTTCAGATTAGCTTTGTAAAACAACCTCTTTTCTGCTTCCGGAGTAAACCTCCGGAAAAAGGGTATTTCTGCGATCTACTTCTTCTGTGGTAGCTCCCGGGTCAGCCAGCCTCTCCTGTTAGCGGTAGCCATGGCATAAGGCGTTATCCAGAACAGGCCGAACGTATAGAAAAGACTATAGGAATAGGCCCAGAAGGCTTCAGATATATTATATTTTCGGGCGTAAAAGAAAGCCGGAATACTGGAGAATATCAGGATGCTCAGTAAAGTAGAGCTAATGAATAAAACGGGGTGTAAAGCCAGCAATACGAACATGCTCAGGAACAGGGGATAGGCTGTTAACATGTGCATCCATTGATTCAGCAGTAAAAGACGGGTACCCGACTTCGAACCGTTCCTAAAGGGTTTAAAAGCGAACTTTGACATCATGAGGTTTTCCCGCACATTACTTCGTTCCCAGCGGGTGAACATTTTGTGTAAGCTGCTGAATTTTTCAGGAATATTGGTAAGCACATAGGCGTTACGCTGAAATAACACGTGGTATCCCTGTTTCAGGATCATATTGGTCATGGCGCGATCTTCCCCAATGTCTGTAGGTTGCCCCATAAAGGTCTGGTTGATCCACTCGGGCAGGCAGTTCATTACTGCTTTGCTGCGATAGGCCGCCAGTGCTCCCGGGGTACACAATACAGATCCCAGTACAGATTGGGCCGATCGTATAAACTCAAAACTAAAGACGAAACTCACATTGAGCATACGCGGAATGATGGCTTTCTCATTGTTTAGAACGCGTACATTTCCTGCTACTGCGCCACAATCCTTATTGGATACAAAAGGAGACACCAGGTTGCGCAAGGTATCCTTCTCCACAATGGAATCACTGTCCACAGTTATAAAAACCTCCCCGGTAGCCAGGTTAAAACCGCGGTAAAGGGCATGTCTTTTTCCTTTATTTACAGGCTGCTGGTAGATCGAAACCCGATCTCCCAGTTCCTCTTTGGCTTTTTTCATCCAGGCCCAGGTGTCATCCTTGCTGCCGTCATCAATGGCGATCAACTGCAATTTTTCTGCAGGATACAAACTATTCGTCAAACTCAGCAAAGTCGAATACACCTGCTTGCCTTCGTTATAGGCGGGTACAATAACGGTGCAGGATGGTAATTCCTCATCTGTAACAGATTGTACAGGCTTATAGCGAAAGAACAATCTCGCGATGTAGGCCAGAAAACTGAGCCTAAACAGCAATAGGAAACTGGTCACAAACAGCAGGATCATGCCTCCCAGGGTATTCATCCTGCTTAAATTCATTTCCTCGAACTGTGGCTGCAGCAGGTAAACGGAAAAAGCGCCTCCCAGCAGGAGTAAAAAAGTACCGGCCAGGGTGAAAACATGCCGCTTGGTAAAGCTGGCTTTTCGGTAATCATCCTTAACCTGTTCTTTACCTGTTTCTGCCGATGCTTGCTGAGATTTCGGTGTAGAGTCGGTTTTAAATCTTTCAGCCGAAGCTGTAGGGGGTAGTTTAAGCTCTCTTGTTATCATCTTTATGTAATCTTTTAATGTTCATCATCTATGCATCTGATTTTAAATGCACAGTTCAAATCATTTTCCGAATGGGGATAACCAATTACCGTACCGCAACGATATTGTATTGAGAATCAGGTGGTTTTAATTTATATTGTGTGGTATGAATTGAGGTGCAGCGGGAAAAGGTGTGGAATTGTTCCACAATGAGTAATGAGCAATGAGCAATGAGCAATGATGAACAGCGAATAATACTAATCCTGATTCCTGAACTGGCATTTTAAATTTATTTTCTGCGGTCTCTGCGAAAACTTTGCGGCCTTTGCGTGAAAAAGGAACAATGATCAATTAGCAATGAACAATTAACAGGCAACAGTACCTAATCTGAGTCCTGAACCCCAAATCAAAACCGTTAACGTTTAACGTTTACCGTTCAAGGTGCCTTTCTTTGGAGTTGCGGGAGTTGAGCTCATAAAGCTCGATCATAAGGTCACTCTCTGCGGTCTCTGCGGAAGCTTTGCGGCCTTTGCGTGAAACTGAGTCAATGATCAATAAGCAATTAACAGGGAACAGCACCTAATCCTGATCCTGAATCCGGATTTTAATCCACGATACCTCGTCCCTTAAAGAGGGAGAAAGGAGGTCCATTCAGAGGTATGAGTAATTCTGAATGACCAATGAAAAAACTAATCCCCTCCTGGATAAATTCGAATTCAACCGACAACCGATAACGGACAACTGACAACTGAAATTGGATTTTTTCCATTCTGTTGGATTTTTTCCTACTTTTGCCGGTATGAAAGAGCAGTTATTCGCCGTTATTGACGTGGAAACCACCGGG
>JBEPWW010000143.1:0-6734 GCA_041642215.1 Salinimicrobium sp.
CACCCTTTCCTGCGCCAGAACAACTGGATGCACAGAAACCTGATCGTTGCGGGTAATTTTAACATGACAAACGTCCACCAGCTTTTCAACAACCTCATTGAACTGGGACAACATCCAAAAGAAAAAGCCGATACCGTCACTGTGATGGAAAAAATAGGACATTTTCTGGATGATGAAGTAAACAAGCTATATAACAAACTTAAGAAGGAAGGCTACAGCAAAGTGGAGGCTTCTCCTCTTATTGCCGAGCAACTCGATGTCGTCAAGATCCTTAAAAGATCTTCCAAAAACTGGGACGGAGGCTATGCTATGGCCGGTTTACTGGGCCATGGAGATTCTTTCGTATTAAGAGACCCTGCGGGAATAAGACCGGCCTATTACTACAAAGATGATGAAGTGGTCGTGGTAGCCTCAGAAAGGCCTGTGATCCAAACCGTTTTTAATGTGAATTTTGAAGACGTGAATGAATTGCCGCCGGGACACGCTATCATTACCAAAAAGAGCGGGGAAGTGGGCATCGAGGAGATCATTGAACCTATTGAAAGAAAGGCCTGCTCCTTTGAGCGTATCTATTTTTCCCGCGGAAGTGACGCAGAGATCTACCAGGAACGTAAGAACCTGGGAAGGCTTTTAATGCCAAAGGTGCTTAAAGCCATAGATCATGACACGATCAATACCGTTTTTTCCTTTATTCCCAACACCGCAGAAACATCTTTCTACGGGATGGTGGAAGCTGCCCAGGACGAGCTGAACAAGCAAAAGAACGAAGCTATTCTTTCTGAAAAGGAAACCCTCACCGATGCGAGACTCCAGGAAATCCTGGCCCACAGGCTAAGGACAGAAAAAATAGCGATCAAAGATGTAAAACTGCGAACATTTATTACAGAGGACAGTAGCAGGGACGATCTGGTGGCGCACGTTTATGACGTAACCTATGGAGTGGTAAAGCCCCAGGATAACCTGGTGATCATCGATGACAGTATTGTGCGAGGTACCACCCTCAAAAAGAGCATCCTCAAAATGATGGACCGGCTTAATCCAAAAAAGATCATCGTGGTTTCCTCTGCTCCGCAGATCCGTTATCCCGATTGCTACGGAATAGATATGGCCAGACTGGAAGACCTGGTTGCTTTCCAGGCAGCCCTGGAACTATTAAAGGAAGAAGGGAAATATCATATTGTGGATGAGGTCTACGAAAAATGCCTTAGGCAGGTAGAACTGGAAGATAATGAGGTGCAGAATTTCGTCAAGGAGATCTATGACCGGTATACCAATGATCAAATTTCTGATAAGATTTCTGAATTACTCAGTGAAGAAAGCATAAAGGCAGATGTCAAGATCATTTACCAAACAGTAGATAATTTACATAAAGCCTGCCCCCATAATTTAGGAGACTGGTACTTTACAGGAAACTATCCTACATTTGGAGGTAACCGTGTGGTAAACAGAGCCTTTATCAACTTTTACGAAGGAAACAAAGACCGGGCATACTAATAACGTATTGATTTTCTGATGTTTGCATTTCATGGGGTGCTGTTCAACTAATATTCATGCACTTCATCTAAAAAGCTTCCAGAGACAAAGAATATTATTTACCTTAGCTAAGCCATAACATAAGTAGGTTAAGTTCATGGTAGATTTGGGGCAAAAAAGGTGGAGCTTTCCACCTTTTTTATTTTTCATACTTTTTGAAATAAGACCTAGTTTTCAAAGGTCTTAAGTCGCATCTTTTCTCCATCAAATTCCCCATATGTATAGTAATTAATCCAGTCTCCCAGATTGATATACCTTGATTTGGGCGCTAATTCAATTTCGAGCGGTAAATGGCGGTGCCCAAAGACGAAAAAGTCATAATGTTCAGATTCAAGTTTCCGTTTTGCATATTGGATCAGCCATTCATTTTCTTCTCCCAGAAATTTTACATCCTCATCCCCCGATATCATTTTGTTCTTTACAGAGAAATACTGCCCCAGGGGTACTCCCACATCCGGATGCACCCATCTGTACAGCCATTTGGAAAGGGGATTGGTAAAAATCTTTTTCATGCGTTTAAAGCCCTTATCCCCCGGCCCAAGACCATCCCCATGACCAACCAGAAAAGTTTTTCCATTAAAGGAAAATCTCTTAGGACGATGATATACCGGTATGTTCAGCTCCTTTTCGAAATAGTCGTTCATCCATAGGTCATGGTTCCCCACAAAGAAGTGGACAGGTATCCCACTATCTGAGATTTCAGCGAGTTTTCCCAGGACCCTTACAAATCCTTTGGGAACGACATGCCTGTATTCAAACCAGAAGTCGAAAAGGTCTCCCAGCAAAAAAATGGCAGCAGCATCCTCCTTCACCAGGTCCAGCCAGGCTACGAATCGTTCTTCCCTTGGGCGGCTATCTTCGGCTGTTGGTGCACCCAGGTGATTATCGCTTGAGAAATAGATTTTTTTTCCTTTAGGGAGTTTCATTCTTCTAATTTAAGTGGTAAAGATATAGAAATTTTAAGGCTAAATAGAAGTACTGCCAAAGCTGAAGCCCTGCACATCTTTTGTATTCTTCCTAAAGAAAGTTATCTTTAGATAAAAACCCTGAAGTATGGAAAAATTGATCACCGGGATCCACCACATTACGGCCCTAGCTGATGATCCCCAGAAGAATCTCGATTTTTATACAGGCATATTGGGGTTGCGACTGGTTAAAAAAACAGTGAATTTCGACGCTCCCGAGGTCTATCACTTTTATTATGGGGATCAAACAGGATCCCCGGGATCTATTTTGACATTTTTCCCTTATGAGGGAATTACCCGGGGCCGACAGGGGGTAGGAATGTTGAATACCACCACCTTCTCCCTGCCAACATCTGGTATTGGTTTCTGGGAAGAACGGCTCAGGCGGTTCAATGTAAATTTTGAACCTGCACAGGAGCGATTTGAGGAGGAAATGGTTATCTATTTCGAAGATCCAGATGGCCTGGGTCTGGAACTGGTCTTTAATGACAGGGATCCCCGGCCGGGATTCACCTACGGCCCTATTCCCCTTGAATATTCCGTCAGGGGTTTTTATAGTGCCGAGATCTGGCAGAAAAACCCTGAATTTACCGCCGCTCTACTCACAGAAGTGATGGATCATGAGCTCATCGCAGAAAAGGGAAACAGGTTGAGATTTGCGGCCACCAATAAGCCCGGTAATTATATTGATATCCTGGGCACGCCAGATCGCTTGCGCGGAAATGGAGGTGGCGGTACCGTTCATCACATCGCATTTAATACAGCCAACAGGGACACCCAGAAAAAGGTGAGGGGGCGCATCCTGGAGAGAGGGTTAAACCCCACCCCCGTTGTAGATCGCCAGTACTTTGAGTCTATCTACTTCAGGGAACCGGGGGGCGTACTTTTTGAAGTCGCCACTGCAGAACCGGGTTTTGCTGTAGATGAGGCCCCGGAACACCTTGGAGAAGGTCTTAAATTACCTTCTCAATATGAAAGCAGGCGAAACCTGATTGAAAAAGCCGTTAAACCAGTACGTTTAAATCCTGAAAAATTTGACTAAAGATGCACGAGAAAAAACTTGAAACTGCCGGTAAACCACTTAAAGAAGCCAAAAAGGTCCTTATAATGCTTCATGGCCGGGGAGGGATCGCTAAAGACTTTTTGGATCTGGCCAAACACCTGGAGGTAGAAAATTTTGCCCTTATTGCGCCCGAAGCTTATAATAACAGCTGGTATCCTTTATCGTTCATGGCCCCCGAAAAACAGAATGAACCCTGGCTTTCTTCAGCCCTTGACCTGTTGAGGGAAATTGAGGAAGACCTGAATGAACAGGGAATTGCATCTGAGAACATTTATTTTTTCGGATTTTCACAGGGTGCCTGCCTTGCCCTGGAATATATGACCCGTAATGCTAAGAAATATGGGGGTGCAGTGGCAATCATAGGGGGTCTCATTGGAGAAAAGATCAATACAGGTAATTATATTACAGATTTTCACCAAACTCCTATCCTTCTGGCCACCAGCGACCCCGATATGCATGTTCCACTAAAAAGGGTGGAGCGCACCGCAGAGATCCTTAATTTTAAAAATGCCGATGTACATTTCCGGATCTACAACAATACCGGGCACACCCTGCTCCAGGAAGAAATGGACCTCGCCAATGAGCTCATTTTCAAAAAAGATGTGAAGCTTCCACCTGCTTAACGCCTGGTCTAAGAATTATCAGACGCGAACCATTCGGCAAAGGAAGTTTCCGTTTCCTGAAGCTTAAGGGAAAACAGGTCGATATGTTTGGGAAGACGGGATTGGATCATTTCTGCAAAATCCAGGATCATATTTTCACTGGTAGGCTGATAATCCACCAGAATCACATTGTGCCCACGATCCTGCAGTTCTTTGGCAAGCTCTACATGAGGCGTATTTTTGTTAAAAACGGTAGCATGGTCGAAAACATCCACAATATTTTGCTTCACAATTTTCTTCAAATCCCCAAAATCGATCACCATACCCAATTTAACATTTTCGGTATCGGTCACCGGCTCCCCTATTACTGTTACAGACAATTTATAGCTGTGGCCGTGCACATTGCGGCATTTTCCGTCATAGCCATACAATGCATGCCCTGTTTCAAATGAAAACTGTTTCGTGATTCTTATTTTAGTCATTGTTTATCTTTTCTACCGCAAAGGTACTAATTAAGCAGGCAAAAAAAGATTTCGGATTTTTAAAATGGATCTGTTCTCAATAGACCGGGATATGAATTTCTCAAAACTTTGTCGGGTATCACAGCATGAACAGAGATTTAAGGAGCTGCGTTCCCGTGATAGGTAAGGAGGCAATGGCGTCTTAGGCAGCAGGAGTTTAAAAGCTATTTCCATCCTACCAAAGTTTTTTCCGAAGAAAACATTTTATAACTTAGAGGGAGGAGTTAATTATCTTCCTAAAGCACCCCAAAAGATGTAGATTCGCAGGATTATTCAAGCATATTGAGATGTCAGAAAATGAATTATATGAGCAGGTGGATTTTGTTGAAAATCCCCTGTACGAAAAAGTGATCTCAGATCTTCTGGAACAGCAGTACTCTGTGGTGGAAAACTTTTTCAATCTGTCTGAAGTTGAAAAACTCCGCAATTCATTGCTGGAAAAATATGAAGAGGACAATTTTAAAAAGGCAGCAATAGGTAACCGGATCAATGAGGTTATTGAAAAAACGATTCGGGGGGATTTTATTCTTTGGTTGAACGAAGCGCGGGCAGGAGAGGCAGAAAAGCTTTTTTTTGCAAGGATCAATGATTTCGTGGATTACCTCAATAAAACCTGTTTTCTGGGAATCCTGCATAAGGAATTTCACTATGCACTATATCCCGAAGGCACCTTCTATAAACGTCATCTGGATACTTTTCAAAATGACGACCGAAGAAAGCTATCTCTTGTTTGCTATTTGAATGATCAGGACTGGAAGCCGGAATACGGTGGGGAACTGGTGATCTATCAGGAGGAAAACGGCAAAGAAGTCGAAAAAACCTTCTATCCGTTTCCGGGAAGGGTAGTGATCTTCGAAAGCCAGATCCTGGAACATGAGGTTAAACCGGTAAAGACGGAACGTTTGAGCATTACCGGCTGGTTAAAGACCCGATAGATCAGTCTTTAAATTTTTTATACACTACAATTACGACCAGGGCAACGGCCAGGATAAACCATAAGCCGTAATCGCTCAAAAAGGTGAGAATCCAGTAGGTTTCCTCATCCACAGGCACCTCAACGTCTTTCTGCATCATTCCTGGTTTCTTTTTCTCCAGCTATATCTGGCATAGAAGAAAATGATCAGCACCACTAGAATGATAAGCAGGTAACCCCAATTGTCTGAAAAGAATTGTTCAATGGAGAATCCATATTCCTGTTCAGGCCTGGCGGGCTTTTGTCTTGGAAGATGTTCTTGTTGAAAAGTCATACCTTATTTGTTTTTGAACCTGTTTAGGGCGTTCCTGGTAAATTCTGAGAGCACAAGTTCTCCTGAAACTCCGGCGCGTTCCTGCAATAAACTCCCCCAATCCTCTGTTCCTTCCCAGAGGATCTTTTTCATTTCATAGAGAGCCTTCGGGTTATATCCGGCAAGCTTCTCTGTAAAGATCTCCACTTCCTTATCAAGGTCGCTGATATTATCAAAGACCCGTGCGTACAGTCCTTTTTCCTTTGCCCAATAGGCGTTTTTCCATTCATGTGCCGCAAGGCTAAGCTCTGACAAAGCTGCAAGTCCCATCTTGCGCTTCACGGCGGGAGCAATCACGAACGGGCCTATCCCAATACTCAATTCAGAGAGTTTAATAGCCGCCTGCTCTGTCGCCAGGCAGTAATCACAAGCTGCCGCAAGTCCCACACCCCCGCCAACAGTCTTACCCTGAATACGGCCTACAATAATTTTACTACAGGCCCTCATGGCATTGATGACATTCGCAAAGCCTGAAAAGAACAACTTGCCCTGCTGCATGTTTTCGATAGCAAGCAATTCATCAAAGGAAGCCCCGGCACAAAAAGCGCGGTCCCCTTCAGACTTTAGGATGATCACCTGTACGCTGTCATCATCAGAAAGTTTATGAAATTCTTTTCCAAGTCTTTCAAGAAGTTCTGAAGGAAAGGAATTGCTGGCGGGATGTCCAAATTCTATAGTTGCTATTTTATTGACTATATGGGTATAAAGACTTCCGTTCTCTCGGGTGGTGGTCATACTTCACTTGATTTATTCCAAAGTTAAGG
>JBEPWW010000144.1:0-6721 GCA_041642215.1 Salinimicrobium sp.
CGCTGCTCAATGTGTTCAGGAAACCGCTTCCGCAGGTATTGAATGAAAAGATCATGGACCCTATAAACGCCTCCACCACCTGGCGCTGGTACGGCTATGACAATTCGTGGGTAACCATCGACGGATTAAAAATGCAGTCTGTTAGCGGGGGCGGACATTCAGGAGGCGGAATGTTCATTAACACCAGGGACATGGCCCGTTTTGGCCTGCTTTTCATGAACAATGGAAACTGGAATGGAGAACAGCTACTTTCAGAAGAAGGTATAGACATGGCCATAGAAGCATCAGAAGTCAACCCCAATTACGGTTACATGTGGTGGCTGAATAAGAAGGGACCAAGGAACTGGGAAAACATTCCGGAGCATGTATTTTACGCTGCGGGATTTGGAGGGAATTTCATCATTATTGACCGGGAAAAGGATCTGGTGATCGTCACCCGCTGGCTGGAACCATCAAAGATCGAAGGATTTATGAACCTGGTATACCAGTCGCTTTAAAAACGGAAATCAACAAAAAAATTTACCCATTATGAGTCAAACCTACAAAAGCATTACAGATTCACAGATCACCCTCTCAGAACTGATGCTTCCCTCCCACTCTAATTTCAACGGAAAGATCCATGGAGGGTACATCCTATCCCTTCTGGATCAAATCGCTTTTGCCTGCGCCTCCAAACATTCGGGAGCTTACTGCGTGACGGCAAGCGTGGACACTGTGGACTTTTTAAAACCCATTGAGATCGGGGAATTGGTCACCATGAAAGCGTCTGTAAACTACGTAGGAAACAGTTCCATGGTCATCGGGATTAGGGTGGAAGCTGAAAATATACAGACCGGAGTTAAAAAGCACTGCAATTCTTCACATATCACCATGGTGGCGAAGGATGACAAAGGGAATTCCCTTCCTGTTCCCGGCCTGATCCTTAAGACCGATGATGATATCCGACGTTTTGCGCAAAGCATCAAACGATCTGAAATGAAAAGGAAGCGCAAAAAGGAATTCAATGAAACCGATTTCGCATCCAGTGAATACCTTCATCTTCTGGAGGAATGTAAGGTAAAAATAGAACGCTGATTTTGAGGCTCAACGGGTTTATACCGGCACTGTTCCTGGCGATCGCAGTTGCCTATCTTTTTCCACAGGGGCCGGATATATTTCCGCTTAAGGCTATCACAGATATTGGAATAGGGTTTATTTTCCTCTTCTACGGCCTGAAACTTTCCCCGTCAGAATTTAAGCTCGGCTTCCTGAATTATCGGGCACATATCCTTATTCAGCTGAGTACCTTTGTGGTTTTCCCATTACTGGTCCTGCTCTGCATCCCTTTTTTTGAAGAAGGAACTTCATCAAAACTATGGCTGGCTTTATTCTTCCTGGGCGCCCTGCCCTCAACAGTCAGCTCCTCTATTGTGATGGTATCCCTGGCAAAAGGCAATTTACCAACAGCTATTTTCAATGCCAGCCTCTCCGGCCTCATTGGAATCATAGCCACCCCTATCTGGCTCAGTCTTTTCCTGAAAGGAGCTTCAGAATTCAATTTTGGAGAGGTGGTAACCAAATTATTCATCCAGATCATTCTCCCTTTAATGATTGGGCTTTTCCTTCAACGCTTTTTTGGGGAAACTGCTCGAAAACATGCTTCTAAACTGGCTTTGTTTGACAAATCCATCATTATCCTGATCGTCTACTCAAGTTTCAGCCTTTCGTTCTTGGAGGGGCTATTTTCCACGGTAAGCTTGGAAGACCTGTTAAAGCTGACTGTGCTTGTAGCCGGGCTTTTCTTTATTGTTTATTACGGCATCGGCCTTACCAGCAAAATATTGGGACTTCCTCTAACAGACAGGATCACAGCCAAATTCTGCGGGACAAAAAAATCACTGGTGCACGGGTCTGTTATGGTCAAGATCATTTTTGGAAACAGCGCGAACACCGGATTAATGCTGTTGCCGATCATGCTTTATCATATTTTACAACTGCTCCTCATTGCGGTCTTTGCTGAAAGGTACAGGAAGCGACAGGTTGCGTCCAACTAGAGGAATTCGCTACTCAAATAGATATTCACCACAAAAAGTAGCCAACCCAGGACCAGCAGTAATCCACCTAATGGGGTCACGGGACCAAGAAACCGCATTTTGGCGCCTTTGGCATCACTTAAGACCAGACCATATATACTAAAAGAAAAGAATATAACCCCCAGGATAAAAGACCAGGCCATTAGCTGTTGCAGTAGGGTTGTAAAAGGAAAGACCAATCCTGAAAGTATCATGATAAGAGCATGGTACATTTGGTATTTCACACCTGTTTCAAAACTTTTGAGCTGCCCGGCATTCAACCTATTTTTTAAAGCGTGTGCGCCAAAGGCACCAAATACAACGGCCAATGCCCCCATACCCCCTCCAATGATCATTATAAGTTCTTCCATAACCCTCTTCTATTTGGTATTTACCATAAATAAAAAGACCGCCTTTTAGCACCTGTCGTGCTGAAAAAGCGGTCCTTTTAATTTTATGCCTGTTATTTACTCAGGTACATTTTACGCCTGGAGTATAGTTCATAAAAGACATCATCCTTTAAACTGTCGATAAAGAGGATACTTTCCCCTGTACTCTTCATTTCAGGTCCCAGTTGTTTATTAACATGTGGGAATTTATTAAAAGAGAACACCGGTTGTTTGATGGCATACCCGTCAAGTTTGGCTTCAAAGGTGAAATCAGTGACTTTATTCTCTCCCAACATTACCTTGGTCGCATAATTTACATAAGGCTGCCCGTATGCCTTTGCAATAAAAGGAATTGTCCTGGAAGCCCGCGGGTTGGCCTCTATGATATAAACCTTGTCATCTTTAATCGCAAATTGAATATTGATCAATCCAACGGTATTGAGTGCAAGAGCGATCTTTTTAGTGTGATCTTCGATCTGCTGTATAACAAGATCCCCAAGATTAAATGGAGGCAACGTAGCGTTTGAGTCTCCTGAATGTATTCCACAGGGCTCTATATGCTCCATGATCCCGACTATCTGAACATTTTCCCCATCGCAAATAGCATCTGCTTCTGCCTCGATGGCTCCATCCAGGTAGTGATCAAGCAAGAGTTTATTGTTAGGGATTTTGCGAAGCAGGTCAACAACAGTTTCTTCAAGATCCTTTTTATTGATCACGATCTTCATTCCCTGTCCTCCAAGTACATAAGAAGGTCTAACCAGTATCGGGAAATCCAGCTCATCGGCCAGGGCCAAAGCTTCGTCAGCGGTTTCGGCAACACCGAACTCGGGATATGGAATATTGTTATCCTGTAACAGTTTTGAGAAGGAACCGCGATCCTCTGCCAGGTCCAGGGATTGATAGCTGGTACCCATGATCTTTATCCCGTATCTGTCCAGCTTTTCAGCAAGTTTTAGAGCTGTCTGCCCTCCCAGCTGCACTATGACGCCTTCAGGTTTCTCATGACGGATGATATCGTAGATGTGTTCCCAGAAAACAGGTTCGAAATACAGCTTATCGGCTACATCAAAATCGGTGGAAACGGTCTCTGGATTACAGTTGATCATGATCGTTTCATATCCACACTCTTTTGCGGCCAGTACCCCATGCACACAGCAGTAATCAAATTCGATTCCCTGCCCTATTCGGTTTGGACCTGAGCCCAGCACAACGATCTTCTTTTTATCGCTAAGTTTACTGTCATTTTCTACGTACACTTTCCCCTCCTTGGTTTCTACCTCGGCTTCGAAGGTGGAATAGTAGTAAGGGGTTAGAGCCTTGAATTCTGCTGCGCAGGTATCCACCAGCTTGTAGACCCGGTTTATCCCCAGCTCTACACGTTTATTATAGACCTCGCTTTCCAGGCAATCTACCATATAAGCGATCTGTCGGTCTGCAAAGCCTTTTTGTTTGGCTTCCAGCAGCAGGTCCTTTGGAAGGTAATCAATACCAAATTTAGATATCTCTACTTCCAGGGAATGTAACTCCTCATATTGCTTAAGGAACCACATGTCTATTTTTGTGATTTCATGGATCCTGCTAAGCGGGATCCCCAGCTGTATGGCATCATAGATCACAAAAACCCGGTCCCAGCTAGGGTTTTTCAATTTCTCCAGGATCACATCATAACTGGTATATCCTTTACCATCTGCTCCCAATCCATTGCGTTTGATCTCCAGGGACTGAGTGGCTTTATGCAGGGCTTCCTGAAAAGAGCGTCCTATTCCCATAACCTCACCCACAGATTTCATCTGTACACCCAGGGTACGGTTACTGCCTTCGAATTTATCAAAATTCCATCGCGGTATCTTAACGATAACATAATCCAACGTAGGCTCGAATAAGGCAGAAGTTGATTTGGTGATCTGGTTCTCCAGCTCATCCAGGGTATATCCTATGGCAAGTTTTGCTGCAATTTTAGCAATGGGATATCCGGTCGCCTTAGAGGCAAGTGCAGAAGACCTTGAGGTACGGGGGTTGATCTCAATTCCAATAATATCCTCATTCTCATCGGGACTTACTGCAAACTGCACGTTACATCCCCCGGCAAAATCACCAATACTTCGCATCATCTTAATGGCCATATCCCGCATTTTTTGATAGCAGGTATCACTCAGGGTCATAGCCGGCGCAACTGTAATGGAATCCCCGGTGTGTATCCCCATGGGGTCCATGTTCTCAATAGAACAAATAATTACCACGTTGTCATTCTTATCACGCAGCAATTCCAGTTCATATTCTTTCCATCCTACCAGGGCCTTGTCAATAAGCACCTCATGAATGGGTGAGGCCTCAAGCCCCAGGGTTAGCAATTCATCGAAATCTTCGGGTCTATGTACAAAGGAAGCCCCGCTTCCCCCAAGAGTAAAAGAAGCCCTTATTACCAGTGGAAATCCAAATTCCTGCGCGACCTCTTTCCCTTTCAGGTAAGAAGTAACAGTCTCTGCCGGTGCAACAGGAATGCCAATGCGAGTCATTAACTGCTTGAACTTCTCTCTGTCTTCGGTAATATTGATAGCATCGATGTCAACACCTATAAGTTTCACGCCAAAATCCTTCCAGATGCCTTTTTCTTCAGCTTCAATACACAAATTCAGGGCTGTTTGTCCTCCCATAGTGGGTAGAACAGCATCGATATTGGGGTGTTTCTTAAGAATTTCCACTATTGATTTAGTGGTCAAAGGTTTCAGGTAAACATGATCTGCCATTGAAGGATCTGTCATGATGGTGGCCGGATTGGAATTGATCAGGATGGTCTCTATTCCTTCTTCATTTAAGGATTTCAGGGCCTGGGCCCCTGCGTAATCAAATTCACATGCCTGACCTATCACAATAGGTCCGGAACCGATCAGCAATATACTCTTGAAGTCTTTATTTCTTGGCATCTATATAAAGTATGAAGTGATTATAAAGTTATGAAGCTTTTGGGTATAAAAAAAGGCGTTACTTCTAAAAGTAACACCTTATTATTTCGACAACTAATTATCATTAGTGCTTATGCCTGTTCTCTGAAGAAACCGATAATTTCTTTCTGCCTTTAGATCTTCTGCGGGCAAGCACTTTTCGTCCGTTAACACTCGCCATACGTTCTCTAAAACCGTGCTTGTTTTTTCTTTTCCTCTTTGATGGTTGAAAGGTTCTTTTCATGATAATTATCTTTAATCTTCTTTGAAATCGCTTTGAAAAATTGTTCTAAGTCCTGTCCTTAAAACTGCGGGCAAATATACAAAGAGTTTTTACTCCCGCAAACCCTAAATTAAAATAATTTCCAATTGTTTTTCTTACCTTTGCCCGCGTCAAAACCCTTGGTATGTATAATAAAAATTTTAAACTTGCCCTAGCCGGAATCATATTAGCTGTTGCGGTATGGCAATTTATAGAAGGTAATATTGGAAATGGGATCTTCTTAATCCTTTTAGCAGGAATTTTCATCTTTCTTTATTACAAGAACGAAATGATCCTCATGGCCTTTTTAAGACTCCGGAAACAGGATTTTCCCGGAGCAAAAAAATGGCTGGACAAAATAAAGAACCCTGAGATAGCCCTTACCCGGAAACAGCAGGGATATTACTGGTACCTGCATGGTCTAATGGTTTCCCAAACCAACATTACCCAGGCAGAAAAATACTTCAAGAGAGCTATTAAATTAGGTTTATCCATGGATCAGGATCTGGCCATGGCGAAACTTAACCTGGCGGGGATCGCGATGACCAAAAGGCGTAAAAGAGAAGCGCAAATGCTCCTGGCCGAGGCCAAAAAACTGGACAAGCACAAAATGCTGGATGACCAGATCAAGATGATGAAACAGCAAATGAAGAAGATCTAAAAAAAGGATCTTTCAGCAATGGTACTACACCATACCTGAAAGATCCTTTTTTCATATCACCCCTCCCTTCTTTCCTGCCAGAAACAGAGTTTCCCCAGAGATACTCCTCTCTGTATATCCCGTCGCCGGGCAATATTTAATTCATCATACTGTAATACCCTTTCTCCGGCAATTCAATAAAATATTCTTTTCTTGATCTGTTGTTGAGATGCGCTTCCCGCAACCACGGGTTGTGTATCTTCAGGATCTTGTAATTCACCTCAAATTTCTTTGCGAAGCGGGAAAAATCGCTAATGGCCGTATCCACTTTTACGCTATAGACCGGCACTTCCTGGTACAGGTCTTTGTCCCTGAAATTGAATCCATATTTACGAGGATCTTTCATGATCTCTTTTAGCGCCAGGATCCTGAAA
>JBEPWW010000145.1:0-6675 GCA_041642215.1 Salinimicrobium sp.
CTACAGTCTTCAGGGACAAATGCAGTATAAATTATCTGATGAATGGACCTCACAAACCGTATTTTCCAGGGGTTCTTCGCGGTCTATAGGACACTATTCCTATTTATATGAAACCACCCGGTTTTATCAGGGCAGGGAAGAGGTAGAAGGATCTGTTACCAACCTTGACGAGGGGCTTGTGTTCACCCGTTTTATGAATAACCAGAATTCCACTACGTTAACCAGTGATATTCAGCAGAATTTCATCGGGGATTTCCACATCGCCGGCCTTAGAAATCGCATGGTCGTAGGGTTGGATTACTTTAACAGAAAAGTAATTGACAACAGTTCGGGTTACCGGGCGAATGGAAATGTATATATAGGCAATGCAAGCCTTCAGAATGTGAACGAAAGTGTCTTCGGAAGGTTTGATCCGGCGAATTTTATCACTAACAATGACAGCGGAATCCTTTCTGAAGCTGCAGTAAATAATATACTTTCTGGTGTTCCCCTGAACAACAGGACTACATCAGAGGATATCTACAGTGCCTATGTTTCCAATGTGATCAATTTCACGCCAAAACTTTCGGCAATGGCCAGTTTGAGGATCGATCAGTTTGAGAGCGACAACAACAGCCAAACTGCCCTTTCTCCAAAATTCGGACTGGTTTACCAGCCAATCCTGGAAAGGGTTTCTGTATTCGCCAATTATATGGATGGGTTCAGCAATGTAACCCCACAGCAGCAGGGGGATCCTGCCCAGGGTGCTACCACTACCGTTATTTTTGAACCAGAAAGAGCAAAGCAGTTCGAGGTAGGAACAAAACTGAACCTTATAAAGGACAGGATCTCTGCCAGTCTTAGCTACTATGACATACAGGTGACCAATATTGTGATGGAAGAGACGGGAAGGCCTTTCTTCTATGTACAGGACGGGGAACAGTACAGCCGTGGCTTTGAAGCCAGTATTACCGCTACCCCTTTTGATGGGTTGAACATTATTGCAGGCTACAGTTATAACGAGAGTGAATTGACAGAATCAGACCAGTTGGATTTCCTGGGAAGACGTCCGGAATCTGCGGGACCCCAAAACCTCGCGAATGTTTGGGCAAGCTATAGTTTTCCTGCAGGAAGCCTTGATGGTTTCGGCCTTGGGTTTGGTGGTAACTATGCCGATGAAAATATGATCTTTAACAGAAGGCTGGGAGGCGTTTTCACCCTGCCATCTTACACTGTCCTCAATGCGGCCGTATTCTACAACGTAGAAAAATTCTCGGTAAATTTGAAGCTGAACAACCTTACAGACGTGGAGTATTACAATGGATGGTCAACCATCAATCCACAAATGCCAAGAAATTTCGCTGCTAATTTTACCTATAGATTTTAACATGATCTAAAATATATTAGCCGCCTGGAGAAATGAATACTTTTCAGGCGGCTTTTTTTATTTAATGCCAAAGAAGAAAAAACATACGGGTTTTAAGAAATGGGTTAGAAAGTTACACCTGTGGCTTGGCCTTGCTTCGGGCCTGGTGGTCTTTATTGTGGCCGTTACAGGCTGTATTTTTGTTTTTCATGATGAGATCAGGGATCTTACGCAGGACTGGAGGAAAATAAGTCCGCAGAACCGGGATTTTGTCATGCCCTCAACGCTTCAGCAACAGGTAAAACAGCATTATCCCGATGCAGATGTAAGCATGGTGGTTTATCAAAACAGAGAGCGACCTGCGCATATCTTCAGCATTATTGAAGGAATACCTTACAACATCTATTTTGATCCCTATACGGGGGAGCTGTTGCATATGCAGAACCTGGACAGGGATTTTTTCATGATAGTGGAAGAGATCCATATGTACCTCCTGCTTCCGGAGAAAATTGGCCGGCAGGTGGTGGGGATCTCCACCATTATTTTTATAGTCTTACTGCTCTCGGGGCTCATCCTTTGGTGGCCCAAAAAGAAAAAAGGCCTATCCCGGAATTTCAAGATCAGGTGGAATGCCAGGTGGCGCCGGGTGAATTATGATTGGCATAAGGTTACCGGCATGTACATTTCCCTGCTGGCACTGGTGATCGCCCTGGCGGGACTCGGGTTCTCCTATGAGTGGATGCATGAGGCTTTTTATATAGCCGGAAATTTAGGGAAGGACTATCCCGAAGATCACATTTCCCCCATAATTTATGAAGCCGAAAATCATTCGGAAATTGATCCTGTAGATCGTGCATTTCGTAAGACGATTGAACTAAAACCGAACAGCGGAATGTACTTCACCTGGGAACAGGGAGAAGAAATGCCTTTAGTTACGGGTGCATATCCCGATGCCCTGGAATTTGCCCACCAGTCCAATTTTTATTTCCACCCTCAAACGGGGGAACTCCTGCGATCCCATCTTTATCATGATAAAAGTACGGGACTTAAGCTGCAGGAGATGAATTACGGCCTGCACACGGGCCAGTTTTTCGGATTGCCCGGAAAGATCGTAGCCTTTTTCGTTAGCCTCTTCGTTGCCGGATTACCCATAAGCGGATTTATCATTTGGTGGGGAAGAAAAAACAAAAAAAATAAGGGAAGCATTCAGTTGACAAATAGCTGATTGCTTGTTAATTTTTCATGTCAGCGCCGAAGCCTCTGGTATTACTAGCTGAACTTTTTTATTTTAGCGAAAATTACCTGCCTTGAACCCTACAAAACCTACCCCTCGTTATCATTATTATTTAATAATCTTGATTTTCTGCCTTTCAGGAATACCTGCTCTCCACGCTCAGGGATTTCAGGAAAAACATTCCAACACAGGCTCCTTTGAGAAACACAGGCAGGATCGTGTTACGGTCTTCCTGGACTGTAATAGTTGTGACAATTCGTTTATCAGGCAGCAGGTGAAATTTATCGATCATGTGCGGGATCCTGAACTGGCCCAAGTGCACCTTTTTATTACGGCACAGAGAACAGGCAGTGGCGGTCGTGTTTTCACGCTTTCCTTTATAGGGAAAGAAGAATTTGGAGATATCAACAATAATCTTACCTATACTTCCATTCCTACCAATACCCGGGACGAGGAAAGAGAGGGGCTTCTGTCCATGATACAGTTGGGACTGGTTTCCTATATTGCCCACACCTCTGTAGCTGAAGGGATCACAGTGGATATCCCATTGAAAGTCACTTCAGAGGCACCCGACACAGAGGATGCCTGGAATAACTGGATCTTTGAAATGTACGGCGGCGCGAACCTTCAAAAAGAGAGCAGCAAAGGCTCGCTGAATGTCAGGTATGGCTTTCTTGCCGATTACGTGACCCAGGAGTGGCGCGTAAGGCTTCGCCCCTTCTTTAATTATAACCAGCAGGATTATATAAGGGATGAGGAGGAAGTACGCAGTATCATGCGCAGGAACGGATTTAGGGGAAGGTTCATCCGTAGCATCAATGATCACTGGTCTATGGGTATTTTTACAGATCTTGATGCCAACTCCTATCAGAACATCGATATTGGCTACAGGATTGCTCCTGCCCTGGAATACAGTTTACTGCCTTACAGGCTGGCCCTTCGTAAAGAATACACGGTAGCCTATAGCCTGGGGTATATGTATCGGGACTATCTAGAAGAGACCATTTACGGGCAGGTGGAGGAAGCTCTTTTTAACCACTCTCTGAAATTGGCCGTTCGGGTGCTGCAACCCTGGGGCGCCATACGAGCGGGCCTGGAAGGCTCCCATTTTTTGCATGACCCGGCCAAGAACCGGGTCTCCCTTGACACCAATTTTTCTGTTAGGGTCTTCAAAGGTCTCTCGGTTGATTTTTCTACCGAATATGATTATGTACAGGACCAGTTAGCTCTTCCCCGAGGAGACGCTTCTTTGGAAGAGATTCTCCTGGGCCAACGGCAGCTGGCAACCGCCTATGGGCTTTCTGTTTCCTTCGGGCTTAGTTATCGTTTCGGTTCTATCTACAACAGTGTGATCAATACTCGGCTTTAATAGTTGGGGAGTAAGTAAAAAAATACCCGCCATTCCGGTGGGTATTTTTGGTTCTATATAATGCTAACTGCAGTTTCTTACCTTCTAAGGCTTGATCTCGGCGGATTCGACTTCCTTCCCTTTTTTATCCAGCAGCCTGATCTCATCAAAGCCCATCTCCTGAAACTGCTCAAACTGGGTTGCAGCATCTCCTACCACCAGATAGGCCATTTTAGATTCATCCAGGTATTTTTTGGCCAATTCCCTGTGGCGTTCAAGGCTCATATCGCGAATGATCTGTTCTTCCTGTTCGATATAGTCAGATTCCAGATCATAGGCGCTCATCTCCTGCAGCATACCTAGAAGCGAACCCTGGGTCTCGAAACGCCTGGCGTTGGATTTTATGAGTGCATTTTTAGTAAATTCAAGATCTTCGGGAGAAATCCCTTCCCTGTATTTGGTGATCTCATCCCTAAAGATCCCTACAGATTCTCCTGTGGTATTGGTTCGAACACTGGAGGAAGCGGTAAAGGTTCCCGGGATCTTTGATCCGCTGAAGCCGGTGCGAGCCCCATAAGTGTATCCTTTCTCTTCACGAAGGATCAGGTTTACATTTCCTGAAAAGGATCCGCCCAGCTTATAGTTCATTACCTCTGCCGGGAAAAAATCCTCGCTGGTCCTGGGTAGTGCGACATAGCCTATATTTATCACCGACTGCTTGGCCCCCGGCACATCTACAAAATAGAGGCTGGCTCTGTCCCGCTCTGTTTGGATCTCAAATTCGGGAATACTAACATCCTTTGGCTCCCATTCTTGTTCCAGGTTTTGCACGGCAGCCAGTACCTCAGGCCGGGTTACATCTCCCACTATATGAAAGCGGCTTATGGTTGGGGAGAAGAAATTTTGATAATATTCCTTTAGATCATCCATGGTAATGGCCTCTACAGATTCTACTGTACCTGCAGTAGGGTAGGCGAATGGATGGCCCTCCCCATACAGCAGCTTGTTATAGACCTGGTTCGCGATCACATTGGGATTGGCTTCGTTTCGTTTGATCCCGTTGATGGTGCTTGTTTTGATCCGGGCGAATTCTTCCTCGTCCCAACGGGGCTGCAGGAGGATCTCTTCCACAAGCTCCATGGTCCTGTCGAAGTTTCTCGCCAGGGTATTACCCCGTATGACTATAGATTCATTGGTCGTATACATGTTGATGTTGGCCCCGAGCAGGTCGATCTCTTCTTCCAGCTCTTCGGGCGTTTTATTGGCGGTACCTTCCATTAGGATGTCAGATATGAGATTGGCCACCCCATTCCTGGTCTCAAGATCATCCAGGAGATGTCCCCCTTCAATGACCAGGCTAAAATTGATCAGGGGCAGTTCCCTGTGTTCGATGCCGTAAACCTTCATCTGGTTGTCCAGCTGCACGGTCCAGGTTTCCGGCACATCCAGGGGAGGGGTTTCCCCGACCTCAGGCGGGGTGGAGCGGTCAATTTTAGAAGGGGTCTTTTCGATCTGTCGTTCTGTTTCAGCCACTTCTGTTTCTACATTCTCTGTGATTTCTTCCTCCACAACTTCGGCCTTTTTTGAATTCTCTGCGATCAATTCCATCTGTCCTTTGGGGACAAAACTGGTCATTACATAAGGCTTGTCCTTAATATATTCCCGGTAGACACGCATCACATCTTCTGCGGTTACCGCTTTTATCCGCTCTATATCCTTTTCAATATAACCGGGATCGCCGGTAAAAACATCATACTGTGCCAGCTGGAACGATTTTCCCAGGACGCTGCTTATGCCGTTATAGAAATCGGTTTCCAGCCCCGCTTTGATCCTTTCGATATCACGCTCGGTCACCCCTTCCTTCTCAAAAAGCTCAAAAGCTTCCATGATCCCGGCTTCCACACTGTCCAGATCCACCTCTGCATTGGCAGTGATGAGGATGCGGAATTTCCCCGCTATCTGCTCTGCACTGTTGAAAGCCCGGGGCCGGGACGTCAATTCTTTCTCTTTTACCAGCACCTTGTAAAGCGGTGCTTTTTTCCCTTCTGAAAGGATCTCTCCAAGGAAATCCAGGGCATAGGCATCATCGGTATATCGTTCTACCGCCGGCCATACCATATTGAGCTGGGGAGCAGTGGCGAAGTTATCTTCATGATACAATCGTTTTGTTTCTGAAAGGCTCACATTCTGAACTTCCATCGGCTCCACTTCCTGCCTTCTTTCGATCTCGGCGAAATATTTATCCACCAGCTCCCGGGCTTCCTGTTCCTCAAAATCCCCGGCAATGACCAGGGTGGCATTATTAGGGCCGTAATATTTGTCATAGAACTCCCTTACGTCTTCCACAGTGGCATTCTGCAGGTCTTCCAGCTCCCCGATCACCTGCCAGCTGTAGGGATGCCCGTCTGGAAAAAGGTTTTTGTCGATCACCCAGTTGGTATGGCCGTATGGATTGTTGTCGACACGCTGGCGTTTTTCGTTCTGCTCCACCTCCTGCTGGTTCGCGAAGGCAGATTCGGTAACGGTATTAATGAAATAGCCCATGCGGTCAGATTCCAGCCACATTACCATTTCCAGGGCATTCTTTGGCACTACTTCATAGTAGACAGTGCCATCTTTCCATGTGCCCCCGTTAAGGGTTCCGCCCACATCCTGGATCTTTTTGAAGAACTGGTCCTGTCCCACATTTTCAGATTCCTGGAAAAGCATATGCTCAAAGAGGTGGGCAAATCCCGTGCGGCCCTTTTT
>JBEPWW010000146.1:0-6672 GCA_041642215.1 Salinimicrobium sp.
AAATATGAGGCGGGAATTATTGAACAACCAGTTCCAGTTTATGGAAAAATCTGCCCTGGAGTCCTCAAAACTTTCTTTATCCCATGATTTTGCTTTACCTATCATATCCTTGTTTTTTTTCGTGCCCCGGTTTGTTCATTATATAATGAGCAAGAGGTGGACCAGAAAAAAAAACGACACTGTTCCGCAGGATCAAGAGGGGAAGATGGCTCTCCTAAATTTAATCTCATTAATGGTTCGCCTGGTACAGGTCTGGGATAGCTTAAAGGACCTGTTCCTGCCTTATCTTTATATATCCAGGAAACCGCATGGATTGGGTCATTGGAGTTAAAGTGTCATGCTGGAAGTGCATGATAATTGTATTTAAATGGAGTGTTCTCCCGGCAGAGGTACTGGCTGCCGATTTCGCTTTTCTGAATTCTATCCCTTACTCACATCTTCCCATCTAAAACTTTCGCTCCTCAGTAATCCTCCCAGGATCTGTCGTCTTTGTTGCAACGCCTTCCGGTTGCCTTTTGGAATAACATATGGAACAGGAATAGTCTCGGGCGGCAATTCTTTCATGGGAAGGGAACTGGTAAAATTCTCCTTTAAATAGTTCAGGAAGTGGTCCAACGAAGAACGCAGCAATTGCAACTCCTCCTCCATCTCCCTCCCGTTGTCTGTATTCAACAGCAAACTTATGGCCTCATCGAGCCGTACCAGGTTAATACTCAAACATACCTCGGGCCTGGAATGGCTGTAAAAATGCACCACAGGATAGGCCTGATGATTGACAGCATGCCGGTCTATCATTTCCTGCAGCGTAAGGATCTGCTGATAGGAGTAAGATATATTTAAATTAACCAGTTTTTTAGCAATTTCTACGGGATCCTTCCCGAGGTTTTGTATGCTCCTGGAGAGGGACCTCTTATTGGTAACGGCAGAAGAAACAGAGATCAGGTAAGTCATGGAGCTCGTAAAGAAGATAAACCCGAAGAAAGAAAAGATACTGGTAAGGATTTCAGAAAAAGGCGTTACAGGTTGAAAATTACCCAGTCCCAAAGTGGACAGGGTATATCCCGTAAAATAAAGCCGCTCCCAGTTATTTGCCATTCTCCCGTCATTATTCACGATGTGTTCGGCTTGATATGAAAATACCAGGTACAGTCCTATCCAGACAATAATTACCCATACAGCCACAACCAGCAGGTTGACGATCATGCCGCTGTAATCATACATGCCGCGGCCCCACATTTTCACAATAGCCTGTATGAAGCGGTGCGCTACTCCAGAAATGGATTTGGAAATAAACCCCTGCCCACTTCCGGAGAGGGTTGTAAAAAAGAAGTCATACATAATCAGGAGCAAAAGAACTGCCCCTGTGATCAAATTGAGAATTTCAGCCATTTTTAAAGTTCATCATTTTTTTTACCCATTCATGTTCAAAATCTGTAGGAAAGTCCCCCTCCTGTTCCAAAGCGATTGTCATAACTGGCCATAAGAGAAAAGTTTTTCGACAGGAAATACTCGGCACCTATCTGGAAAACCTCTTCTTTTTCCCAGTCTGCCTCTTCCGGTAACTCCCCGTCCCATCCAAAATCTGCCCGGAATTCATATTCTGCAAAGACGGCGATCCTTCTAAACACCAGGATCTCCCTGCTTAGGCTTATTTGTGGCCGTAACTTATGATCAAGACGCAGGTCGAGATGGAACATGTAGGGTGTGAAATACCTGATTCCCGCAACCGCCACAGTAGCCATCTTATCAAGGTTATCGTGTTCCTCATTCTCCACATTGACCCCTCCAAAAAGCCTGAACCAGTCATTGAGGTAACGTTCATAGGTGAATTCGGCTTCCAGATTTTTATTCCAGCCATATTCCCCTCTCAAGATAAATTGATTCCTGATGTTGGTTGTAGTCACAAAAAACTCGGTCATGTGAGATGCGAGATCTACCATTCCCCATGTAAAATAATGATTACTGGTATTGGTCAGGATCTCCAGGGGATGATCTTCCAGCCTTTCATCCCGCGGTGTTCCATAGCTGTATATCCTTGCCATTCCGGCATCCAGATGGTAGAGTATGTGGCAATGAAAGAACCAGTCCCCATATTCATTGGCATCAAATTCTATTACCACCTTTTGCATGGGGGCCACATTCACGGTATGCTTGAGGGGCGAATATTGTCCATTCTTATTAAGCACCCTAAAGAAGTGCCCGTGCAGGTGCATGGGATGATGCATCATGGTGAGATTATTAAGAGTTATACGAGTCACCTCCCCCTGTTTGATTTTGATCTTGTCCCCTTCAGAAAGGGGAACCCCGTTAAAACTCCATACGTATCGCTGCATATTGCCGGTAAGGTTCAGCAGGATCTCCCGAACCGGCTTCTTCTCGGAAAAATCAGTGGCTTCCTGGGCCCGTAGATAATCATAGTTGAATTCAGCGAACATTCCCTTATCCTGCATTTCTTCAGAAGGATCCATTCCTTCTATTGGCATTTTATCTCCTTCCGGTTTGTCTGCCATTTGCTGTTCCTGCTTTCTGTAGGGTATGGTATCACGCTCCTGTTCTTCCTTCATACCCCTCATTTCATGATCATTTGAGGCATGGCCCATTCCTTCCATCTGCATCCCATATTTAGCCATCATCTTTTGCGCCTCCTCCTTCCGCGGCCTGAACTTCATAGCGGGGGCTCCCATCTTCATATTCATAGCGGCCATTTCTTTCATCATTTCAATCAGGTCCGGCCTGGGCAGATCATCTGGAGCATGAATTTCTTCCCCCTGCCCCAAAAAGACCGCAGTTTGTCCTGTTCCATCCTGGGCAGTAGCCCTCACCTCCAGCTTTCCCGATTCGGGAATATTTACAATGAAATCATAGGTTTCAGCTACCGCAATAAATGTTTTGTTTCGTTCCACAGGAACCACATCCAGCCCATCTGCCCCAACCAACATGGGATTATCCTCCCCGCCAAAGGTCAGCCAGAATTGAGTGGAGGCCGCAGCGTTAATGATTCGCAGCCTCACCTTCTCTCCCGGCATGAATTCGGGATATTCTATTTCAGGAGTTCCGTTGCTTAGAAAAGCAGGGTAATAAACATCAGAAATATCCACCCCTTCCATTCGCTGTTTCCAAAAATTTAACTGGGCTCCCAATGCGCCTCTTGCTATCACCCGGTTAAGAGGTGCTACGGTATTCTTTTTGATCCCATACCATTCCAGGCCGCGTTTAAGGGTTTTAAGGACATCTTTGGGATCCTCAAAAGTCCAGTCTGACAGTACGATAACGAGTTCCCTGTCATAATCCAGGTCCTCTTCGGGGTCTTGGATCACAAAGGAGCCATAAACGCCGTTTTGCTCTTGCAGGGCCGTGTGGGAATGATACCAATAGGTTCCTGCCTGTTTCAGTTCGAATTCATACGTAAAGGTTTCCCCCGCTTTGATAGGCGGAGTTGTAAGATAGGGCACCCCATCAAAAAAATTGGGTAGCAGTAAGCCGTGCCAGTGAATAGAGGTCTCCACATCCATCCTGTTGGTAACGTGCATCACGGCGTAATCCCCCTGGAGAAATCTTAAAGTTGGGCCGGGAATAGAACCATTAATGGTCATCCCTGTTTTTTCCTTTCCGGCTATTTTCACCCTTTCCTGGTCAATGGTCAAATGATAAACGACCGTATCATTTTGTCCATAGACCTTCCCTCCGGCCATAATATTGCATAATGCCACCAGAAGAAGAAAAAAATAGAATTTGTTTATGTTCATGATAGATTACTATCTGTATTACCAGAATTCCGGGCATTACTCCTAAAGGTAGAAATTATAAATGGGGAAGGTTTTAAAATTTTCGTAATGTTTTTTCTGTATTATTCAACAGAAAGGCCCCCGATCCTAATTTAAATGGGAGAAGAAACTACCGCCTCCTGATTTTACAGGATGTTAAATTGGTTTTTTGTTGAGGAAAAAATGAATAACTTAAAGGTACTAATGAATGGCACTTACTAATCGAACTAAAAAAACCAGGTTATGAAAAAACACCAGTTAAGCCTTACCCGCTTTTTAATCATCTTGCTTTTAATGGGGGTACTTGTCGCCTGTGACCGTGATCGCGATATTGACCTTCACGAAGATGAAGAAACCAGGGAAGAAGTGTATCGACAGATCCTCAATGATGAGGAGTTGTTCAACGAATTTATGGCTGAGATGCGGGAAAGCCGAAGATCTATGGAATGGATGGCAGGAAACCGGCCCATGATGCGCAATATGTACGGCCGCCAGCAGGTACAAAACATGATGATGAACCATCCTGAAATGATGGATTCCATGATGCAGGAGATGATGACCATGCAGTGGGATACCACCCGCATGCGCAGAAATCCTCAGATGCGGCAACACATGATGCAAAATATGATGAGAATGATAGAACAGGATACCGCCATGTACAGGGAAATGCGGGAAAGAATGCAGCAAAACCGTCCCGGAATGGGTCGCAATATGCGCTAAAGGAGATATTACCGGCTATTATGATGGATGATTTTAGACATGGATGGGGAACAGGCCTGGGAGTGATCCTTGGTCTGGTCCTCCTTGTGGTGTTTATTTATACCGTCATCCAATTACGAAAACAAGCTTCAGATGCCAGATCCCCGTCCCGTGAAAAGTCAGCAATGGATCTACTGAAGGAGAGATATGCCCGTGGCGAAATAGATAAGAAGGAGTATGAGCAAAAGAAAAAGGATCTCCTGTAAGCCGTGTTGTTCCCGAAAGATCTTAAGCTGTTTCCTCTTGCTTCATTACATTTGCGGTTCAACGTAAAAACCAATGACCGACCTCTTCGACTACTTTGAACAATACCTGAAGCTGTCTGAACCTGCAAAATCGGCGTTGGCACAAATCTGTTCCGACCAATTCATAAAAAAGAACGAGATCCTGCAGGATTTTGCCCATACCTGCAGGACCATTTATTTTATGAGGTCCGGCATTGCAAGGATCTTTTATTACAAAGACGGAAAAGATATCACCGAGTATTTTGCCTTTGAAGGAGAGATCATTGCCAGGGTAGAAAGCCTGTTCACCGGGAAACCTTCACAAAAGGCCATTCAGGTCCTGCAGGATTCGCATATCACTGCCATTGATGCCACCCAATTATTCCGGCTCTATGATGATTTCCCGGAGATCGAGCGTTTATTCCGGCTCATTATGGAAGCGGGATATGTAGATACCGTTAACCGTATGGAAAGCCTTCAGTTTCATACCGCTGAAGAGCGTTACCTGGCTTTGATGAAAGAAAACCGGATCATAAGAAACATCCCCCTTAAACACATCGCCTCTTATTTAGGGATCACCCCGGTAAGCCTGAGCAGGATACGAAGCGGGATCAAATAACTTATCAAATGTTAAGAGAAAGACGGTCCCTCCCGGCGTAATTTGCAAAAAACTTAAAAAGGGCAATCCATGGATAAGATAAAACTGGGACTGGTAGAGAACTGGAAGCAATTTACCCTGCTGGTGATCATCAATGGTTTTGTAGGCGGCATGGTAGGGCTGGAGCGGTCGATCCTCCCGCAGATAGCAGAAGAGGAATTTGCCATTGCAGCCAGGACTGCAATTCTCTCCTTTATTGTCGTTTTTGGCATTGTAAAGGCGATTTCCAATTACTATGCGGGCACCCTGGCCAACCGGTTCGGGAGAAAAAATCTTTTGGTCTTTGGATGGATCATGGCCATACCTGTTCCGCTCATGTTGATGTTCGCAACATCCTGGGGCTGGATCATCGCGGCAAATGTCTTTCTTGGTATCAATCAGGGGTTGGCCTGGAGCAGTACGGTAGTCATGAAGATCGACCTGGTAGGTGAAAAACAACGGGGGCTCGCGATGGGCCTCAATGAATCTGCAGGATACCTGTCGGTTGCCCTGGTTGCTTTTCTTACCGGGTATATAGCCGGGGAATACGGGCTACGCCCTTATCCATTTTATCTTGGGGTAGTGATGGTTGTTCTGGGGCTCCTTGGCAGCATTTTTCTGGTTAAGGATACCCTGCACCACGTTGCCAAAGAAACGACCGCAAATTCCACCCGTCGCCTTAAAAGGATCTTTTGGGAGACCACCTGGAAAGATAAGAACCTGGGATCTGTCACCCAGGCAGGTTTGGTTAACAATCTCAATGATGGAATGGTTTGGGGGATCCTGCCCCTTCTCCTGGTATCCAGGGAATTCAGTCTGGAACAGGTGGGGATCGTAACGGCTGTATATCCCGCCGTTTGGGGACTGGGGCAGATTTTCACGGGAAGGATGGCCGATAAATTCTGTAAGAAAGATATGCTTTTTACGGGCATGTTCCTGCAGGCAATCGCACTGGTACTGTTCATCTGGGCTGAGAGCATGATGCATTTCACAGGCCTGGCCTTCCTCCTGGGCTGGGGAACAGCTATGGTCTATCCCACTTTTTTGGCCACGGTTGCTGATAATACGCACCCCCTGGACCGGGCAGAAAGTATTGGGATCTTCCGGTTATGGCGGGATCTGGGCTATGCCATCGGGGCTTTGCTCACCGGAATTATTGCCGATAGCTTTGGGATCATCCCTGCCATTGTGTTTATCGGGATCCTAACCTTCATCTCTTCATTGATCATACAGACCAGGATGAGTTGCGGTGAAGGCAAGTCTGTGAGGCTATTTCCCTGGACGACCG
>JBEPWW010000147.1:0-4646 GCA_041642215.1 Salinimicrobium sp.
GAAGGATGATAACTGTTTCTCTGAAGAACAGGAGGCATGGGATACGCGCTTCTGGTACTGTGATCTTCTTACCACATAGCGCATCAACTCATTTTACGTTTCCTGCCCATTAAAAATCAGTAAGAAATGATCCTTTCTTAACAGAAAATTATTTGACATGATGGTCTTAAGGGTTAAATTAGGGCATGGAAAGGCATAATGGGAAGAGAGGATTTGTTTTTAAGAAGTTCGAGGAGGAAGAAAAATCCCCCTTTGATAAACTGTTCGATATTTTCAAGGAGTTGATCACTCATACTTCGGGTGATTTTGATGAGGCTATAGACTGGCTCAGGGAACTTGATAAGGAGTATGAACTTACCGATGAAGATTATACCATAGAAGATTTTATTGAAGACCTAAAGAAGAAGGGGTACATCAGGGAAGAGATCGATCCCAATGGCGGTGGCGGCCTGGCTATAACGGCAAAGACAGAAAGGGCCATACGCCAACAGGCGCTTAATCAGATATTCGGAAGGCTTAGAAAGAGCAGGTCTGGTAATCATTCTACAAAACACCAGGGAGTAGGGGACGAGCACACCGGGGAATTCCGGGAGTATAATTACGGAGATCCGCTGGACAGGATCTCGATGACCGAGAGCCTTCGCAATGCTCAGATACATCACGGGACAGATGATTTCAGAATGACTGAAGATGACCTCATTGTGGAGGAAACCCATCATAAGTCACAAATGAGCACGGTCCTGATGATAGATATTAGCCATAGCATGATCCTGTACGGGGAAGATCGCATTACCCCGGCCAAAAAAGTGGCCATGGCCCTTGCCGAGCTTATTACCACGCGTTATCCCAAGGACACGTTGGATATCCTGGTGTTTGGGAATGATGCCTGGGCGATCTCCATTGGCGATCTGCCCTATCTGCGTGTGGGACCTTATCATACCAATACCGTTGCGGGTCTCCAGCTGGCGATGGACCTGCTAAGACGAAAAAGGAATACCAATAAACAGATCTTCATGATTACCGATGGCAAACCCAGTTGCATACGGGAGCGGGATGGAACCTATTATAAGAACAGTATTGGTCTGGATCCCTATATCGTGGAAAAATGTTACAACGCTGCCAGGCAGGCGAGAAAACTGCATATTCCCATCACGACATTCATGATAGCCAGGGATCCATACCTGGAACGTTTTGTCAGGGAGTTTACCCAGGTTAATCAGGGAAAGGCATTTTTCACCGGATTAAAAGGCCTTGGAGAAATGATATTTGAAGATTACGAAACCAACAGAAAAAAAAGGATTAGAGGATAAAACATAGTTGTAATGTTTTTCCTGTTCATCTAAAATATATTCTATGGAAAAGGACGACATCAGAACTTTTGGGGATCTGAAAAGATCAGGATACAAAAGCAGAAGTATAAAAGAAGAGCTGAGGGAGAACCTGCTCGAAAAAATTATTGCGGGAAAGCCGGCTTTTGAAGGGATCCATGGTTATGAACATACGGTGATCCCCGAGCTGGAAAGGGCCATACTTTCCAGGCACAACATTAACTTCCTGGGCCTGCGGGGACAGGCGAAAACCAGGCTGGCCCGCATGATGGTGAACCTGCTGGATGAATGGATGCCGGTAGTGGAGGGATCAGAGATCAATGATGATCCTTTTCATCCCATTTCCAGGTATGCCAGGGAAAAGGTGCATGTAAAAGGGGATGATACCCCCATTGCCTGGATTCACCGGGAAGACCGATTTTACGAAAAACTGGCCACCCCAGATGTGACTGTGGCTGATATAATAGGGGACGTGGATCCTATTAAAGCTGCAAACCTTAAATTAAGTTATGCAGATGACCGGGTGATCCATTTTGGGATGATCCCTCGTGCCAACAGGAGTATATTTGTGATCAATGAACTGCCAGACCTCCAGGCCCGCATTCAGGTAGCGCTTTTCAATATCCTGCAGGAAGGGGATATACAGATACGAGGGTTTAAACTGCGGCTCCCGCTGGATATGCAGTTCGTTTTTACAGCAAACCCCGAAGATTATACCAACAGGGGAAGTATAGTAACGCCTCTAAAAGACCGTATAGGTTCCCAGATCCTTACCCATTATCCACAGGACCTGGAAACCGCCAAGGCAATAACCCGGCAGGAAGCAAAACTGGATGAGCATCAGGTCCAGATGGTGCATGTGCCGGAACTGGCCAGGGATCTCCTGGAGCAAATAAGCTTTGAAGCCCGGGATAATGAATTTATCGATGCCCGTAGCGGTATAAGTGCCCGCTTAAGCATTTCGGCATATGAAAACCTTCTGAGCACTGCAGAACGCAGGGCTGTAAAGAATAAAGAGAAGAAAACCCTGCTCAGGATAGGGGATTTCCTAGGTGTGGTCCCGTCCATTACAGGAAAAATAGAGCTGGTGTATGAAGGGGAACAGGAGGGAAGTGCCGCGGTCGCACAGCAATTGATCGGGGAAGCCGTGAAAACTCTCTTTCCCCGGCTATTTCCAAAAATAGAAAAGTTGACCCGGCCAGATGCTGAAGATCCTTATAGTGAGATCGTGGAATGGTTCTTTTCTGAAAGCGGCTTTAAATTACCGGATGATACCCGTGACAAGGATTATAAACAGGCTTTGGACACCATCCCGCCCATAAACCGGTTTTTGAAAAAATACCAGCCCGGGATTGCAGAAAAGGATGAATATTTCCTGAAGGAATTCCTGTTGTGGGGATTGGTGGAACACAAAAAGCTCAATAAGTTCCGGTATTCTGAAGGTATGCAGTTTAAGGATATCTATGGAAGCTATATAGACGGTCTATAGCCGGAAGAGTGATTTAAAATAGAGTTTCCAAAGATCCCGCCCCATACTGTAAATGCGGAATTTTGCTTTTTAAGAAACTGCATCTTCCAAAGCTTCGGGATTGGTTGATATCACTTAAGATTTTTAAATGGTCTCTTTATAACAAAAAAACCTCCGGGATATTCCGGAGGTTTTTTTATAAAAATCATCTTCGATTTATAAGTGGATCACTTCTCCGTAAGCGTCTGCTACGGCCTCCATGACGGCTTCACTCATTGTCGGGTGAGGGTGTATCGCTTTAAGGACTTCATGACCGGTTGTCTCCAGTTTTCGTCCCAGTACCGCTTCTGCGATCATATCTGTAACGCCGGCACCTATCATGTGGCATCCAAGCCATTCTCCGTATTTCGCATCAAATATTACCTTCACGAAACCATCGGGCGTACCGGCAGCTTTTGCTTTTCCGGAAGCAGAGAAGGGGAATTTCCCGATTTTGAGCTCGTAACCGGCATCTTTAGCTTGTTTTTCGGTCATTCCAACCGAAGCGATCTCAGGCGTAGCGTAGGTACAACCGGGGATATTTCCATAGTCGATAGCTTCGGTATGTACACCTTTGATCTTCTCTACGCAGGTAATACCTTCCGCAGAAGCCACGTGGGCCAGAGCCGGTCCCGGAACAACGTCTCCAATAGCATAGATCCCCTGTACATTGGTCTGGTACCATTCATTGACAAGGATCTTATCCCGGTCTGTTTTTATTCCCAGTTCTTCAAGACCTATATTCTCAAGGTTGCTCTTGATGCCTACGGCTGAAAGAACGATGTCTGCCTCTAGGGTTTGTTCCCCTTTACTGGTCTTAACTTTGGCCTTTACTTTGTCTCCCGAAGTATCCACGCTCTCCACAGAAGAATCTGTCATCACCTTGATGCCGGCTTTTTTGAAGCTGCGCTCAAATTGTTTGGATACATCTACATCTTCAAGCGGAACCAGGTTTGGTAAGAATTCCACAACGGTAACTTCCGTTCCCATCGCGTTATAAAAATGTGCGAATTCAACCCCAATAGCTCCGGAACCAACTACGATCATTGATTTAGGCTGCTTTTCAAGGGTCATGGCTTCACGATAGCCAATTACCTTTTTTCCGTCCTGTGGCAGATTGGCCAGTTCTCGTGAACGGGCTCCGGTAGCAATAATGATATGGTCTGCAGAATATTCGGTGGTTTTATTGTCCTTGTCTGTAACAGCTACTTTCTTTCCGGGCTTGAGTTTTCCGAAACCGTTGATGACATCGATCTTGTTCTTTTTCATTAGGAACTGCACTCCTTTGCTCATTCCATCGGCTACATTACGGCTTCTTTTAATGACCGCTCCAAAATCCTTATCGGCCTTCTCCAGTTTTAGCCCATAGTCGGCGGCATGGTTAAGGTAATCAAAGACCTGTGCGCTCTTAAGCAGTGCTTTGGTCGGGATACATCCCCAGTTAAGGCAAACCCCGCCAAGGCTTTCTTTTTCTATAACAGCGGTTTTAAAACCAAGTTGTGAAGCCCTTATGGCGGTCACGTAGCCTCCCGGGCCACTTCCTAAAACAATGATATCGTATTTACTCATATTTGGAAAATTTTGTAACTGAATTTTAAGACAGCGAATTTACGGAATTAAACCTTAAACAGAAAGCTTTGAAGAAGTAAGGCCGTCCTTAGGGCCATTTTTTTTTGAAGGTCTGCATCCTCTTTTTGGTTTTAAGAAAAGGATAAAAGAAAATGGTTCCATCTTTCGGAGAAAAATAGAACCATTGCATACTGGGTTTATTCCTTAATGCTGAATATCCAGGATGGGGATATCCTGCTCCT
>JBEPWW010000147.1:4656-6626 GCA_041642215.1 Salinimicrobium sp.
CTTTAAGTGCAGACATGACCGCATCAAAGTTGGAGGTATCCATAGAGGAAGCGAATTCAGCCGGAATGATGGCTATCCTGAATACCTGGTTATCTGTAAAGGCCGGATCAAGAGAACTAAGCTCCCGGTCAGAATCCAGGAAAATATTGACGTCGAAGAAGGTGTAATCAAAATTGTATTGCATTGTTCCCCCTTCATCAAGATAATAGGTTTGCGGCAACATTCGCCATACATAAACCGGTTCCCCGCCTGCTTCGCCGTCCTGTCCTGTCCTGAGGTAAACCAACACGACATCTGATTCGAAGACTTCCACATCGGTGAAATCTGAATATTCGAGGAAGAGTGCCCAGTCATTGTTTTCTGTAAAATCTCCCTCTACATCAAAGACAGTTCCTATCAGTCCATCTTCTCCCGGAGGTCCCGGTGGTCCTTCAGGCCCTCGTGGTCCTACATCATCTGAGGAACATGAGGCCAGTGCGAAAAATGTGGATAGGAATAGTACGGATAATTTTTTCATGGGTTTTCATTTTTAGTTTCAAATTCGATACTTGCAGAATTCACGCAATACCTTTGACCTGTCTCTGTTGGGCCGTCGTCAAAAACATGTCCCAGGTGGCTGCCGCAATTCGAACAGAGGATTTCGGTACGAATGATCCCAAAACTGCGATCCTGCACATATTCCACACTTCCCTCAATCGCATCGTCAAAACTGGGCCAGCCGCAATTGCTCCGGAATTTTTGATCACTCTCAAACAATTTAGCGCCACATGCAGCGCAATGGTATTCACCATTATCAAAATGAAGATTGTATTTTCCGGTATGCGGGGCTTCTGTCCCTTTTCTTCTCAATATGTGGAATTGTTCTTCCGATAACTGCTCGCGCCATTCGGTTTCGCTTCGCTCTATGGGGTACCGCTTTCTCATGACTTTTAAGATTAATACTCAATTTAAGAAATGTGCTCCTTTTTTCTCTTAAACATTTTGTAAAATATCCCGAAGTGGAGCGGGTTTACGGGAGGGAATATGCATGATGATCGTTTGTTTAGTTCCCCTCTTCTTCGGTATCAGGTATGAAATCCATGGCATCTCCATTGATGCAATGTCTTTTCCCGGTAGTTTTACGGGGGCCATCATTAAATACGTGGCCCAGATGTCCGCCGCACCGGGCACATATCACCTCGGTTGCCTGAAAACCGCCTACGCGATCGGGCCTGTAATCCACATTATTTTCATTGAAGGCGCGGTCAAAACTGGGCCACCCCGTGCCGCTGTCAAATTTATGTTTGGTTTTGTATAGCGGGTTTCCGCAAGCGGCACAAACAAATGTGCCGGGCTCTTTTATCCTCAAAAGTTCACTGGAGAAAGCCCTTTCTGTCCCTCCTTCCCGCAGGATGTGATATTCCCCTGTGCTGAGTTGCTTTTTCCATTCGGTCTCAGATTTTGAAACAGGATATTCTTTCCTCTCTTTCTGTTGGGCAGTTCCATTGCAGCTAAGGATAAGGATCATCAGGAATAATAAGACAGACTTTTTCATTTTAAGATCTTTGGAATAAGATCACAAAAATTATACCGCAAGAAACCTTAAAATTCGTTCAATAACGCTTTCATCTCCCAGGATACGCCGGTGTCCCAGGTGGTCTGTAATAAAAAGCTCCCCGTTGTCCAGGCTCTCATGGATCTCGTATGCTGAACTTACATGCACATCCACATCCTGCCGGTCATGAATGATCAGGGTGGGGATATGTACCCCCTCTGCCGAAACGGCCCCCGAGAGGTCGTCCATGTCCTGTCCGAACTTCTTGTCGAAGTATTTCTTCATTCTTTTTGCCACTTCATCGTTCATCTTCATATTGCGGGCAAATTCCCTGGTGATATGGGTGATGCTGTTGGCTGTGCCTATCACAATGAGTTTTTTTACGGGTAGCCCGTCCTTAACGGCTTTCAAAGAAGCCATACCCCCGAGGGAATGA
>JBEPWW010000148.1:0-6621 GCA_041642215.1 Salinimicrobium sp.
ATAGCACGTAAATTCGGCGAGGCTATCTTCGGAGATGACAAATCTTTCGAAAAAAGAAATTACCCTCCGGGGCAACACGGTAACAACCGTCGTCGTGGTAAGAAATCTGAATACGCTGTCCAGTTGATGGAGAAGCAGAAGGCGAAATATACCTATGGTATACTGGAGCGTCAATTCAGGAATATGTTCGAAAAAGCAACCCGTGCCCAGGGAATTACCGGGGAGGTGCTTTTGCAATTGTGTGAGTCTCGTCTGGACAACGTTGTGTACAGAATGGGTGTCGCCCCTTCAAGACGTGGAGCGAGACAATTGGTTTCTCACAGGCACATTACCGTAAATGGTGAATTGGTGAATATACCATCTTACCAGCTAAAAGCTGGAGATGTTGTAGGAGTAAGGGAGAAATCAAAATCCTTAACTGCCATCCAGGATTCCCTTTCCAATTCCAGCAATGTGTATGAATGGATCACATTCAACAATGAGACCAAACAAGGAACATATGTTTCTGTACCTGGAAGAGTTCAAATTCCAGAAAATATAAATGAACAATTCATCGTCGAATTATATTCGAAGTAATAATTCACAGAAGTCGTAATATGGCAATACTAAATTTTCAGAAGCCCGATAAAGTTATAATGATTGATTCAACCGATTTCGAAGGGAAATTTGAATTTCGCCCTTTGGAGCCGGGATATGGATTGACTGTTGGTAACGCTTTAAGGAGAGTGCTGTTATCTTCTCTTGAAGGATTCGCGATCACTTCAGTTCGTATGGAAGGAGTGGATCACGAATTCTCAACCATCCCTGGGGTGGTAGAGGATGTGACAGAAATTATTTTGAACCTGAAGCAAGTGAGGTTCAAGAGGCAAATAGATGAAATAGACAATGAAGCCGTTACAATTTCTGTTTCAGGTCAGGATCAATTAACTGCCGGGCATTTCCAGAAATTTATTTCTGGATTCCAGATCCTTAATCCCGATTTGGTAATATGCCACATGGATAAAAAGGTGAACCTTAATATGGAAATTACCGTTGAAAAGGGTCGTGGATATGTTCCTGCTGAAGAGAACAAGAAAGCCAACGCTCCTTTGGGTACCATTTATACAGATTCTATCTACACTCCTATAAAGAATGTAAAATATAGTATCGAGAATTATAGGGTTGAGCAGAAAACCGATTACGAAAAACTGGTTTTTGAGATCACTACAGATGGATCAATCCATCCTAAAGACGCGCTTACCGAAGCAGCAAAGACCCTGATCCACCACTTCATGTTGTTCTCTGATGAGCGCATTACCCTGGAGGCTGATGAAATTGCCCAGACTGAAACTTATGATGAAGAATCCCTTCACATGAGACAGTTGCTTAAGACGAAGCTTGTTGATATGGATCTTTCTGTAAGAGCGCTTAACTGTCTTAAAGCAGCTGAAGTTGATACTTTGGGTGATCTTGTATCCTATAATAAAAACGACTTGATGAAGTTCCGTAACTTCGGAAAGAAATCCCTTACCGAACTGGAAGAGTTGGTGAACAACAAGGGCTTGAATTTCGGAATGGACCTTTCAAAATATAAATTAGATAAAGACTAAATTTTCCATTTGTCATTCCCGTTGCTCCGGCAACGGGGATCTCTTGGCATTATAGAAAAGAAAAATGAGACACGGAAAAAAAATAAACCACTTAGGCAGGCAAACTGCACATCGCAAGGCGATGTTGGCAAATATGGCCTGTTCCCTAATTGAACACAAACGTATCAATACTACTGTGGCCAAGGCGAAAGCCCTTAAACAGTTCGTGGAGCCATTGGTGACCAAATCCAAAGAGGATACAACCCATAACAGAAGGATCGTTTTTAGTAAGCTTCGTGATAAGGATGCAATCGCAGAATTATTTAGGGAAGTAGCTCCTAAAGTTGGTGATCGTCCAGGTGGGTACACCCGAATCATTAAACTGGGTAACCGGTTAGGGGATAACGCTGATATGGCAATGATCGAATTGGTTGATTTCAATGAGATCTATAACGCAGGCGGGAAACCCGAGAAGAAAAAATCGACCCGTAGGGCCGGTAGAGGTAAAAAAACCTCTGATGCGCCAGAAGCGGCTTCCCAAACAGAGGCTGCTGAGAACAAAAGCAATGAAGGTAAAGAAGAATAAAATGAATTTTTCTTAATAAATTTTGAAAGGATAAGCGATTGAAGCTTATCCTTTTTTTATGTAAATTAATTAGAGTTTTTTCCGTATTTAAAAAAAACTGCGGAAAAGGGTAAATCAAAATTATAATCCCTAATTTTTATGAAATATCATACCAGAAAAAAGGCCATTGTGCTGTTGGAAGATGGAACTATATTCTATGGAAAATCTGTTGGTGACAAGGATGGAAAAGCTTTTGGAGAAGTTTGCTTTAACACCGGAATGTCCGGGTATCAGGAAATCTTCACAGATCCCTCTTACTTTGGGCAGATAATGGTTACCACCAATGCCCATATTGGGAACTATGGAACCAACGAAAATGAAGAAGAGGCTGATACTGCCCAAATCTCTGGGTTAATTTGCAAGAATTTCAGTTACTTCCATTCTCGTCCTGCGGCAGATATGTCCCTGCAGGATTTCCTGGGAAAGAGTGACCTGTTTGCCATTTCAGATGTGGATACGCGCGCCCTGGTGACCTATATAAGGGAAAATGGGGCAATGAATGCGGTGATCACCACAGAGGTGGACAATATAGAGGGGTTAAAGAAGGAATTGGCTGAGATCCCGAATATGAACGGGCTGGAGCTGGCTTCAAAAGTTTCTACCAAAGAACCTTATTATTTCGGAAATGAAGATGCTGAATATAAAGTGGCTGTTCTGGACGTAGGAGTGAAGAGGAACATCCTTAAACACCTTGCCAATCGTAACGTTTATTGTAAGGTTTTCCCCCATGATACGAGCTATGAGGAAATGAAGGCCTGGGGGCCGCATGGATACCTGCTTTCAAATGGACCTGGGGATCCTCAGCCGTTAGATAACGCTATCCAGGTAGCTAAGGACATAATTGAAGAGGATAAGCCGCTTTTCGGGATATGCCTGGGGCACCAGATCATCGCACTGGCCAACGGCATATCTACTTATAAGATGCACCACGGGCACAGGGGGATCAATCACCCTGTGAAGAACCTTTTGACGGGGAAAGGGGAGATCACGTCTCAAAACCATGGCTTCTCGGTTAGCGAAGAAGAAACAGAAAAGCACCCGAATGTAGAGATCACGCATGTTCACTTAAATGATGGAACCGTGGCCGGGTTGAGAATGAAGAACAAAAATTGTTTCTCTGTTCAATATCACCCAGAGGCAAGCCCGGGACCTAACGATGCCCATTATCTCTTTGATGAATTCATTCATAACCTGATTAAGGAAAAGCACTAAAAAAAAATCCCCGCATTGCCGGGGATTTTTTTTCTCAAACGTTATCGCACAAATTTTGCTAAATCCCTGCTAATACGGCCCCTTTAGTTTAACATTTTTTACAAGTATTCGTATCTTGCGATAGCTAATCAATAAAATTTTCAACTATGAGTATTATAATCAATATACACGCCCGTCAGATCTTTGATTCAAGAGGAAATCCTACCGTAGAGGTAGATGTTGAAACAGAAAACGGATATGTGGGTCGTGCTGCTGTTCCTTCGGGAGCATCAACAGGAGAGCATGAAGCAGTGGAGCTGCGCGATGGTGGCAAGGATTTTATGGGCAAGGGTGTATCTCAGGCAGTTAAGAATGTCAACAATATAATTGCAGAGGAAGTGATGGGGATGTCGGTTTTTGATCAAAACCTCATTGATAAATTGATGATAGAGATTGATGGTACTTCCAACAAATCAAAACTTGGGGCTAATGCAATCCTGGGGGTTTCCATGGCGGTGGCCAAAGCGGCAGCCAGCGAATTGAATATGCCGCTTTACCGGTATATTGGGGGGGTTAGTGCCAGCACATTACCCGTACCCATGATGAATATCATTAATGGAGGCTCCCATAGTGATGCTCCAATTGCTTTTCAGGAGTTCATGGTGATGCCGGTGAAGGCAAAGGATTTTTCAGAAGCTTTGAAAATGGGAACAGAGATCTTTCATCACCTGAAAAAAGTGCTTCACGACCGGGGTTTAAGTACCGCTGTGGGAGATGAGGGAGGATTTGCGCCAACCCTGGATGGTACAGAAGATGCGTTGGACACCATTTTGCAGTCGGTGAAAAATGCCGGTTACACTCCCGGAGAGCAGGTGATGATCGCCCTTGATTGTGCTGCTGCGGAATTTTATGAAAACGGGAAGTATGACTATACAAAATTCGAAGGCGATAAAGGAAAGGTGAGAAGCAGTGAGGAACAAGCCGAATATCTGGCGTCTTTAACTGAAAAGTACCCTATTATCTCTATCGAAGATGGGATGGATGAGAATGATTGGGATGGATGGAAATCCCTCACCCAAAAGATTGGGGACAGGGTTCAGCTGGTAGGGGATGACCTGTTCGTAACCAATGTTGAAAGACTTTCAAGGGGTATAAAAGAGAACATCGCTAACTCAATTCTTATTAAAGTGAACCAGATAGGTACGCTTACTGAAACTATTTCAGCCGTAAACATGGCCCATAATGCGGGGTATACCTGTGTAATGTCACATCGCTCGGGTGAGACAGAGGATAATACCATTGCAGATCTAGCTGTTGCTCTCAATACAGGACAGATCAAAACAGGATCTGCATCCCGAAGTGACAGGATGGCAAAATATAACCAATTGCTTCGAATTGAAGAAGAGCTGGGCTCTGTTGCTTTTTTTCCTCAGGAAAGAGCCTTTAAAATAAAGAAGTAAAAAACTTCTCAGAAGAAATATTTATTAGCCTTTCCCTTGCGGAAAGGCTTTTCTTATTTTCTACCCGTCATAAAACCTGATGACCATCATTTTTCTTCATGAATCATTTTCCTATTTTTAGAAGTGAAATGGAAGAGATGCCCCGTTGGTATATTCCCGGGAGGGGATTTTTTCTGTGAATAGACTTGTAAAACCCATTTTTTGGCGAAAGGATGTCCTTCTGTTAACGGAAAATTAACACTAAATTTTGTAATTTAGCAAACCTTAAAATAACTTACGAAAATTTATAAAAATATGTCAAAAACAGCTACTATAGAATTAGAGGGCAAGAAGTATGAACTGCCTCTTGTAATAGGCACAGAAAATGAAGTCGCAATTGATATTAAGCAATTAAGAGGTCAGACGGGAGCTATTACCCTCGATCCCGGTTACAAAAATACGGGTTCCTGCCAGAGCGCAATTACATTTTTGGATGGGGAAGAAGGTATTTTGAGATATAGGGGATATTCAATTGAGGAACTTGCTGAAAAAGCAGATTTTCTTGAAGTAGCTTATTTGTTGATCTTTGGGGAACTACCTAATGAGGCGCAGCTGCAAAAATTTAACACCGATATCCTGGACCAGAGCATAGTGAATGAAGATATGAAGACCGTATTAAAAGGTTTTCCGGATACGGCACACCCTATGGGGGTCCTGTCTTCCCTTACCAGTGCCCTTACAGCCTTTAATCCAAAATCGGTAAATGTTGACTCTGAGGAAGAGATGTATAAAGCTATCGTCAAGATCCTTGCTAAATTCCCTGTTTTGGCTGCCTGGACACTGCGTAAAAAGAACAACCAATATTTCTTTAACAAGGATACCAACTTAGGATATGTGGAGAGCTTGTTGAAAATGATGTTCCAGGAGGACAATAAAAAGAATTTTAAATTAAATAAGACAGTAGTCAATGCACTGGATAAGCTTCTCATCCTTCATGCAGATCATGAACAAAACTGTTCTACCTCTACGGTAAGGATCGTAGGATCCTCTCACGCCGGTTTATTCGCATCTATTTCTGCAGGTGTTTCTGCACTTTGGGGCCCACTTCACGGTGGTGCTAACCAGGCAGTGATAGAAATGCTGGAGGAGATCAAGGCAGATGGCGGGGATACGTCAAAATTCATTGCAAAGGCTAAAGATAAAGATGATCCTTTCAGGTTAATGGGCTTTGGTCACAGAGTGTACAAGAATTTTGATCCACGTGCAAAGATCATTAAAAAAGCTGCAGATGAAGTCCTTGCTCAATTAGGAGTTGAAGATCCTATCCTTGAGATCGCGAAAGGACTCGAGAAAGCTGCCCTTGAAGATCCTTACTTCGTTGAGCGAAAATTATATCCGAATGTTGATTTCTATTCCGGAATTATTTACCGCGCAATGGGAATCCCGACAGAAATGTTTACAGTAATGTTCGCTGTTGGACGTCTGCCCGGATGGATCGCGCAGTGGAGAGAAATGAGGTTGAACAAGGAGCCTATTGGGCGTCCAAGACAGGTTTATATTGGAGAGAACCTTCGCAAGTTCAAAACTCTGGAAAGCAGATAGAATAATTTGTGTTTAAATAGATAAATAAAAGCTTCATAGGATCCTGTGAAGCTTTTTTTTATCTCATACATCCGGTCATTTTGTGAGTAAAAACAAAAGAGCTGCCAGGGTTCTCTGCGCATCCATGGGATTCTCATTGTTTCAAAGGAGTATGAAGCCGGGTTTTACTTTGTACTACATGATCGCTATCCTTTTT
>JBEPWW010000149.1:0-6610 GCA_041642215.1 Salinimicrobium sp.
AAATTCCCTTACAGAATCCCTCATCATTTTTTGTTCTTCAGTGAAATCTTCAGGGGTGAATACATCTTCGCTTTTTGTTTCCTTTACCAGGAACTGGCCACCACGAAGAAGGTCTTTCTTTGTTTTATCTGTTTCTGTGCTCATTGCTATTGAATTTCTGTTATTATATTTTTTTGTTGCAACACGGTCTGTGGTCTAAATAGGAGAATTCTCTCTAAGACAGGAATTCATAAACTCCGGCGGCTCCCTGTCCCGTACCCACACACATGGTTACCATAGCGTATTTATTCTTCAGGTCACGCCTGCGCATTTCATCGAAGATCTGCACAGAGAGCTTTGCTCCGGTACAACCCAACGGATGGCCCATGGAGATCGCTCCTCCGTTTGGATTTAACCGGTCGGGATCCAGACCCAACTCCCTTAATACAGCCAGGGATTGAGAAGCAAAGGCTTCATTCAGCTCGATCAATTCTATATCGTTTTGCTTGAGACCTGCCTGTTTTATGGCCTTGGGAATGGCATAAACCGGTCCTATTCCCATTATACGGGGTTCCACACCCACAGCCGAGTAACTTACCAGGCGGGCAATTGGTTCTACATTGAGTTCCTTGACCATTTCTTCGCTCATCACCATAACAAAAGCGGCACCATCACTCATCTGGGATGAATTCCCGGCTGTAACGCTTCCGCCCTCTTCAAAAACCGGCCTTAATTTAGCCAGTACTTCTTTAGAGGTATCTGCGCGCGGTCCCTCATCCTTATTGACCGTATAGGAACGGGTTTGTTTTTTGCCGTTTTCATCTACATAGGTCTGGTCGACCTTTATGGGAACGATCTGGTCCTGAAAACGGTTTTCTTCCTGTGCTTTCAGGGCTTTTTGATGGGAGTTAAAGGCAAATTCATCCTGGTCTTCCCGGTTCACGTTGTATTTTTTGGCTACGGCCTCTGCAGTTAGTCCCATTCCCCAGTAATAATCTTCCCGGCCTTGTTTGGCCAGCTCGTAATCCGGGACGGGTTTATATCCTCCCATGGGAATATAGCTCATGCTCTCAGCACCTCCCGCAATTATACAATCGGCCATTCCACTCTGTATTTTTGAGGTTGCAATGGCAATAGTTTCCAAGCCTGATGCACAATACCGGTTCACGGTCATTCCCGGTACATCTTCTGTTTTAAGTCCCATAAGGGATATGAACCTTCCCACATTCAAACCTTGTTCGGCTTCTGGCATGGCGTTTCCCACAATGACATCATCGATTCGCTTTTTATCGAATTCCGGCAACTTTTCCATCATGTACTGTATGGTCTCTGCGGCAAGTTCATCAGGCCTTTTGAACCTGAAGACTCCGCGGGGTGCTTTCCCAACCGCAGTGCGGTATGCTTTTACTATATAGGCTGTTTTCATGTTATTAATATTTTGATATGAACTGTGAGCTTACTCACTTTCTAACTTTTTTGAATTATCATTTTTGAACTGCTGTCTCCCAGCCGGGACCCTAATTTCTTAGCGGTTTTCCTTTCTTGATCATATGTTCAAGCCGCTCCAGGGTCTTTCTTTCGCCGGTAAGGGAAAGGAAAGCCTCCCGCTCAAGGTCAAGCAGGTATTGTTCACTAACGTAGGAGTTCTCAGAAAGATCCCCTCCGGCCATTACATAAGCCAGTTTATTGGCGATCTTCTTGTCGTGTTCACTAATGTATTTTCCTGCGAGCATTTGATCTGTTCCCACATAAAAGGCTCCCAGGGCCTGTTTCCCAAGTACCTTGATGTCTGTTCTGTGGATAGGCCGTGTATACCCGTTCTCAGCCATTAAGAGAGCATGTTTTTTCGCTATTGCCAGCTGTCGGTCGGGATTGACCACTACGATATCCTTTCCTTTCTGAAGGATCCCGGTGTCATATGCCTCATAGGCTGAAGTGGAAACCTTGGCCATACCAATGGTAAGGAAATTTTCCCGTAGCCGGTTTAGTTCGACATCATCTTTTTGGAAGGTATCGGCAGCGCGTACCGTCATTTCTTTTGATCCGCCACCTCCGGGGATCACACCTACACCAAATTCAACCAGCCCGATATAGGTCTCGGCTGCGGCAACAACCTTGTCTGCATGAAGGGACAGTTCACAACCGCCACCCAGGGTCATTGCATGGGGGGCAGCTACAGTTGGGATCGAAGAATATCGCATTCTCATCATGGTATCCTGGAAATATTTAACGGCCATGTTCAGCTCATCATATTCCTGTTCTACCGCCATCATAAAGATCATCCCGATATTGGCGCCCACAGAGAAATTCTTGCCATTATTGGCAACTACCAGTCCCTGGTATTCTTTCTCGGCAAGATCGATGGCTTTATTCAACCCGTCCAGTACATCCCCGCCAATAGAATTCATCTTACTTCTGAATTCCACGTTCAGGATACCGTCGCCCAGATCCTCGACAACGACTCCGCTGTTTTTGAATACTTCTTTTGATTCCCTGATATTGTCCAGGATGATGAATGCATCCTGCCCAGGAATCTTTGTGTATTCCTTTTTAGGAATATCGTAATAATAAGTATTACCATTTTTCACGGTATAGAAGCTCTGGTTACCTTTTTCCAGCATTTCATTCACCCAGGCTGCAGGCTTTTTGCCTTCAGCTTTCATCATTTCGATACCCTTTTCTACACCAATGGCATCCCAGATCTGGAAAGGACCGTGTTCCCAGCCGTATCCTGCTATCATCGCGTCATCGATCTTGTAAAGCTCATCGGTGATCTCCGGGATGCGGTTGGATGCATATTCGAAAATGGCAGCGAAATTTTTACGGTAAAATTCTCCTGCTTTGTCCTTGCCATCCACCAGGACTTTAAATCGGTCTTCAACTTTATCAATGGTTTTGGTCAATTCAAGGGTGGCGAAAGAGGCCTTCTTTTGTGGCCGGTATTCCATAGTGTTGAGGTCAAGGGATCTGATCTCGCTTGAACCATCCTCACTTTTTATCTTTTTATAAAAACCCTGTCCGCTTTTGCTTCCAAACCATTCATTCTCCACCATGGTGTCGATATAGTCGGGCATGGCGAAAAGCTCATGGGCTTCATCTGTAGGGACCCCTTTGTGAAGGCCTTCTGCAACATGCTTCAGGGTATCAAGCCCTACCAGGTCCACGGTACGGAAAGTGGCAGATTTCTGCCGTCCTATTACAGGACCGGTGAGTTTATCTACTTCCTCTATAGTAAGATCAAGCTCCTTTACCATATGGAAAAGGCTCATAATGCTGAAGGTACCAATCCTGTTTCCAATGAAGGCCGGGGTGTCTTTGGCCACAACTGATTTTTTGCCAAGGAATTTTTCACCATATTCATTGAGGAAATCCAGAACTTCCCGGGAAGTGTCGGGTCCTGGAATGATCTCGAACAACCGTAAATAACGTGGGGGGTTGAAAAAGTGGGTGCCGCAAAAATGCTTTTTAAAATCTTCACTTCGGCCTTCGTTCATTTGCTGAATAGGAATGCCGGAAGTATTGGTGGTAATCAGGGTTCCTTTTTTCCTGTGTTTTTCCAGGTTTTCAAAAACCTGTTTTTTTATGTCCAGCCGCTCAACGACCACCTCTATGATCCAATCGGCCTCTGAAACTCCTGAAATATCATCTTCCAGGTTCCCTGTTTTTATGCGATTGGCGAAATCCTTGTGGTAAATAGGTGAAGGTTTTGATTTAAGGGAGGTCTGCAGGGACTCGTTCACGATACGGTTCCTTACTTCTTTGTCCTCCAGACTAAGGCCTTTCTTCTTTTCTTTATCGTTTATATCCCGTGGTACGATATCCAGCAGGAGTACCTCCACGCCAATATTGGCGAAATGACAGGCAATACCGCTTCCCATAATACCTGAGCCTATTACAGCAACTTTGTTAATTCTTCGTTTCATATGTGTGGTTGTTTGTTCTTCGGAATGGCTCCGATGTTTTACTATATTTTATTTTGTGTAAATCTTTTTGGAGGCAATGAGGTCCATGATTTTGTAGGCGACTTCCAGGAACTTCTGAAGGTCCTCTTCCGGGATTTCCTTCTTTACTGCCTCGTCGAATTGAAGGACCACCTGTTTGGAATAATCCCTCATCTCCTTACCAAAATCTGTTAAATAGATCAAAACGCTTCTGCCGTCTACCGGATTCTTTTTGCGAATGATCAAACCTTTCTCCTCCATGGTCTTGAGGGTCCTGGAAAGACTGGTGGCTTCCATTCCCATCTTTGGGCCAAGGGAAGTGGAGGGGGTGCCTTCTTCGGGGTCAATGCTCAACAGGGCAAATCCCGTTGCCATCGTACTGCCTTCTTTGCTGGCTTCTTCATTATACATTTTGGCAATGGAGATCCAGGTTGCCCGCAGGACATAATCAATGGTTTTTTCTTTCATAGAATCTCAAAGTTAAAAAAAAATACTATGCACGCATAATAAAATGTTGGAAATTTTCAACAATATGGATTCTCTTTTAAATTTATAATAAAAGCACAAAAAAACTCCCCGGGAGCGGGGAGTTTAACAACATCTTATGAGTAATGAAGAATTACTTATTTTTCGTAGATCCCGTCATACAATCGCTGATATAACTTGATGATATTTCTTCTTTTCAGCTTCATAGTAGGAGTGAGGTGTTCCCCTTCTATGCTCCAGACATCTGGAGTGAGCTCAAATTTTTTGATCTTTTCCCAGCTTCCGAATTTTTGGTTGTAGAAATCCACTTCTTCCTGGATCCTGGCCTGGACCTCTTTATGGTCGATCAACTCCTGGTTGGAAGGACCCACCTCCAGATTCTTTCTGTTGGCCCATTCCCTCACAAATTCAAAATTGGGCTGAATAAGGGCGGCAGGCATTTTTTCGCCTTCGCCAATGACCATGATCTCGTCAATAAACCTGGATTGCTTCATGAGATTTTCGATGAGTTGTGGAGCAACATATTTTCCGCCAGATGTTTTGAACATTTCTTTTTTACGGTCGGTGATCTTAAGGAAACCTTCAGCGTCTATTTCACCGATATCCCCGGTGTGAAAATAGCCATCTCCGTTGATGACTTCAGCCGTTTTTTCGGGTTCTTTATAGTAGCCCTTCATCACATTAGGTCCCTTGGTGAGTATTTCCCCGTCTTCGGCAATTTTTACCTCTACATCCTTAAGGACTTTTCCAACGGTTCCAATTTTGAATCCGCGGTTTCTCTGGTCGTTTACAGAAATTACGGGAGAGGTCTCGGTGAGGCCGTAACCTTCCATTACCGGGATACCTGCTGCTGCGAAAACCCTGGCAAGGCGGGGCTGCAATGCAGCACTTCCCGAAACAATGAGTTCAATGTTACCGCCAAGGCCTTCCTTCCATTTGGAGAAGACCAGTTTCCGGGCCAGGCTCAATTGAGTTTCATACCACCACCCGTTAGCGCCGTAAGGTTCGTATTTGAGTCCCAGCTCTACTGCCCAAAAGAACAGCTTTTGTTTGATGCCTCCTACGGTCGATCCTTTTGCAATGATCTTGTCATACACTTTTTCAAGCAATCTTGGGACTGCAGAGATCACGTGTGGTTTTACCTCCTTAAGGTTGTCACTAATCTTGTCTATGGATTCTGCAAAGTGAATTGAAACTCCGTAATACTGATATAAATAAAGGATCATTCGCTCGAAGATGTGGCAGACTGGGAGAAAACTCAAGCCCACATAGGTTCCAAAATCGAAGGGAACCCTTTCTGAACTTAGCAGTACGTCACTTACAATATTCTTGTGGGTCAACATGACCCCTTTTGGGCGACCCGTTGTACCCGAGGTATAAATAAGGGTTGCAAGATCATCTTCCTTAACCGCTGCTTTTCGATCTTCTACCTCTTGCTGGTTTGCAGTGTCTTCTCCCAGGGATAGGACCTCTTTCCAGTTATCACAACCTGGGATCTCATTAAACGAATAAACTCCTTTGAGTTGTGTTCTTTGTTTGATGGAATTAAGCTTTCCAAGCACTTCTTCATCTGAAACAAAGCAATAAATGGCTTCACTGTGGTTAATTACATATTCATAATCCTCTTCTGAAACAGTAGGGTAAATGGGTACATTCTGTGCACCCACCTGAAGGATTCCAATATCCATTACATTCCATTCTGTCCTGTTGGTTGAAGAAATGACAGCTATCTTGTCATTGGGTTTTATCCCGAGACGCAGGAGACCCCGACTGACGGTGTTCGCTTTGTCAATGTATTCCTGGGTGGATAAAGCTTCCCATTTACCATTATACTTGGTCACAAGTGCTTTGTCAAGAGGGGAATTTTCCAACTGAAATTGGGGGAAGTCGAAAAGTCTTTTTATTTCGGTCATTAAGTAGTTGTTAAAAATACACCTTGCAAAATAGCAAAAGGAGGGTGGTTTTCAAATTTTTTTATAAAAATAATAAACAAAGCCCGGAAGGAGTTAAATGGTGGTGTGGATTTACTTAAAAACTACAGGATATAAGAGGGGCTCTAATATTCTGCGAACCTTAATTATATTTTATAATTTATCTGGTCTTCACACGGGTAATTCTGTTTATATTAAGGAGTAAAAGGAAGGGTTATGAAAAAGGTTTTTATTTTATCCCTGTTTACTATAATTGTCTTTGCCGGAGGTTGC
>JBEPWW010000150.1:0-6607 GCA_041642215.1 Salinimicrobium sp.
TACTTTTGGGGATGAGAGCCGGGCAATTTACTTCCACACTAGTCTGGCATGGATGATTCTTGATGTTACTTACAAGCTAAGTTCTCCTGCAGATAATATTAACTGGGTTTATGGCCTGGGAAAATTTCCCCAGAAAAGGATTTCACCCCATTTATTTTTAATGTTGTTGATGTTGCTTTACCTTATCGGTCTTTTCCTGCCTAGTCATTACCTGCTTTCCTGGTTGTTTTAAAAAAAATCAGTATTTGATTCTTGTATAAATTTCAATCTTGTTTTGGAGAGTTCGATGTACAGGGCATTTGTCTGCTATTTCCAGCACACGCTTTCTTTGTTGTTCGTCCAGATTGCCTTCAAGGATTATCTCCCTTTCAAAAGTGTCTATCTTTGCGGTGTTTCGTTCGCAGTGTTGGCAATCTTCAGCATGTTTCCTTTCGTGGCTTACATGGGTTTCTACATTTATCAAAGGCCATTTCTTTCGTTTTACATACATCTGTATAGTCATGGAAGTGCAGGCAGCCAAACCTGCGGCTAAAAAGTCATAGGGAGTAGGTCCGTAATCGTTTCCTCCTACACTCACCGGCTCATCTGAAATGAAGTAGTGTCTTCCCGCCTTCATTTGGGTGGTAAATCCTTCCTCTCCCAGATTAGCAACGACCTGGTGGGTGGTTGAGGGTTTTTCAGGTTCGGGGATCTCCAGGTAACGGGAGGCCCATGCTGCAATCACTTCTCCAGCATAGATGGAATCACCGGTCCTGGTTAGGAGGTGATCGGCACCGTCTAAAGACACGAAGCTTTTAGGATGCCGGGCTGCTACGTACAGCTCCTCTGCATTGTTAATGCCCACCACAGGATCCTGCGGGGAATGCATGACTAATAAGGCTTTGTTGAGATCTCTAACAAGGTCCTTCAACTCTTTCGAATTAAGATCTTCCAGAAATTGCTCCTTAATGGTAAAATTCCTGCCGCCAACATTTACGGTTGCGAGCCCTTTTTCCCTGATCTCAGAAAGATTTGACCTGAGAAGATGCTCTACGTGTTTAGGGGAGGAAGGGCTGCCAATGGTAGTTACCGCCTTTACTGAAGGTAATTGATGAGCGGCAAAAATCGCAGCTGCCCCACCTAAGGAGTGGCCAATAAGAAGGGCAGGAGCATTGTGTTCTCTCTCCAGATAGCGGGCGGCGGCTAACAGGTCCTCTACATTACCAGAAAAATTGGTATCAGAAAAATCACCCTCACTTTCCCCTAATCCGGTAAAATCAAATCTTAAGACACCAAAGCCGTTTTTGGATAAGGCTCTGGCTATATTTCGAACTGCAAAGAAATTTTTATTGCAGGTAAAACAGTGGGCAAACAGCACAAAATTGTGAGGTTCCTGATTAAGAGGTAATTCAAGGTGTCCAGACAATTCATCACCCTCACTGTTCTCAAACGTAACTTTGGAATAGTTCATAAAATAGACTTCTGTAATATGTGTTAAAAAAAAGGGAAACCTTTTTAGTTTCCCCTTATTTGTGCTCAGAGCTTTAGTTTACCGATTGTTACGGTGTCTGGTCCTGTCAAATTCTTCCCGATCATAAAAGGAGTCGTCATCAGGAATAGTTCCTTCTCTTTTTCTTTCCTCAAATGTCCCAGTCTCCCTGTTTGCTGTTGCAGTATCTGTTCCTGCATCCCGATCTCTGCTATATGATTCTAAAACAACTGTTTCATATTCCCGGTCTACAGCCCTGCCTTTTTCTATGCGTTTGGTTTCTGCAAAGGTCTTATGGTTTATGCGGTCTGTATAGACGAATTTTTCATCTGTGTTAAGTTTTGCCAGACCTACAGGAAGGATAAGATGATTCTCACCTTCTCTGTTTATGAATTCATGCACATCGCCATTTGCCGGTTGTCCATAGGGATCATGATTGGCTTCGATTATGGATTTATCCACTTCGACGTCCAAATAAACTACTTTCTCCTTTTCCTTGCTTACCAATAGGTTGTCGACAGTTCCTATGACCCGGTTATCGACATCCTTTACCTTCCACCCCCGAACATCGGGGTCATCACTGGCTACTTTATAATCTGAAAGTTCATCGAGATAATATAAATGTTTTTTCTTGTCAGTCATAATTTTTGTTTTTTGGTTAACTCATTTTTCTTAACACGTCTGCAGCTTCATTAAAAAATGAATTGATCCTGTCTTTTTGTTGCAGGGTAGGTACAGAAGGATCAATCTCATCTACGGCCGTTTTGACCTCTTCTACATCCTGTGAAAGATCTGGATAATTTTCCTCCTGCATATTTTGCAGGACATCAGTGAGCTTTGTGCCTGCATCCTTTATTGCATTTGCGTGGTTCGTGGCTGCAGGATCGCGTGTGATCCTTTCTGCGTCCTGTCTTATCAATTTCATGTCCCGGCTAATATCATAATTGAGTTCATCTGCCTTAGCCTGTACCGCATTCATAAGTCGAATTAATGCATTGTTGGTATATTCGTGATCCACCCCCATTTTGGATTGGTCTTCAACATGAGAGATATAGGCATTTATTCCTCCACCTAAAGTGTCGTTCGTTCTGTCCCACTCAGTTGTATCTCGGGTCTGTTCATCCCAGGTGGTGGTATCGCGGTCATCATCCCATACGGCACCGTCTATTTGTTCGGTGTCATCCATTTCATCCATATCATCATTCCCATCAGCAAAGATTAAAAAGTATAAGATCGCCAGGATAATGAGGACTAAAATGACCCAGGGCCAAATCGGTTTTTTCTTCTCAATTTCAATTTCTGCCATAATTCCAGTTTTTTTTGGTTATTATTATCTACTTGAAAAATATTCTAAGATTAAATTACTGATTTCACAATCCATTTTATTTAATGTCAGCCTAAAGTATTGTTAATTAAGCATTAAAGTTAAATTTTGAAGGTATCGTCAGTCCCTGGGGGAAACATGGGAGATAGGTTTTTTTGCCGGTACCGCAATTTTTATTTTTATAGAAGAGATCTTTGCATGTACCGTTTTAACTTCTCCCCGGTATTCTCCATCGACTTGAAAGGGTACATTTCTTGAACATTCTATATGTGCTTCCGAAGCGGGGAAGATCTCCAGGAAATCCTTACTTAAACTTACATGCTCCCGAAAGGTCTTTAATATTTCTGGAATGTCAAACTGCTTGAAAACCAGGATCTCGAATTTCCCGTCATCATACCTGCCATTAGGATTTATGGTGGAGCCGGTCCCATAACGTCGGGCATTGGCAATGGCCACCAGTACAGCTTTGCGATGAATGGTTCGGCCTTGAATTTCGATTTTGAACTGGAAAGGGAAGTCGGTTTTTATGAGGGTAGGAATGGACTGGATGATATATCCCAATTTTCCGCGAATATTTCCTTCTTCATAATTTTTTATAAGGGCAGCATTAAGGCCTATATCTCCAATATGTAGGCACAGTTCATTATTGACCCTTATGGAATCCAGTATTTTAAAGTTGTCGCTAAGGGCAATACGAGTGAGTTCTGCGGGATCATCTGGAAGGTTCAAATTTTCAGCCAGCCCATTTGCAGAGCCTGCGGGAAAGATTCCCAGGGGGATGGAACTATCTTCCAAAACTTCACTCATCAGTTTGATGGTACCGTCCCCGCCCACAATAAGGACCCGGTCTGGGTTGAACCACTCCACTACTTCATAAAGCTCTTCTTTGTCACGTTTCCCGGTGGTTTTATAAGTATGAAGTTCTCCTTCCTGTGCCTCAACCCCTCGAATGATGTGGTGTAGATAGGTTTCCTTGTCGATACCGCCTGAAATAGGGTTGACCACCACTAACACTTTCTGATTCTTGAACATTATTTTTTAGCTTCTACCTAAAATTAAGTAATTTGTAAAGGAAACCGAGTTAATGAAATGTAAATATGAAGCTGGACATTAAACTATATCGCGGATATGTCAACGATCAGGAACTAATTGTTTTTGGTCATGTTTTTAACTCCCTGGCACCTGATAAGTATGAGATTGATCGAAAAGGTTATAAACATGCCAAGTCGGTTATAAAGATGTTTACTATTAAACCAATAAATAACATTAAGATCACCCTTTACTTTAAGGATCTGGAAGTAACCACCAAAACCCTGGATGACGGATATTTTCGTTTTTCCCTTCCTTTTAATGAATTCCTGGAAAGTGGCTGGCATAAATACACCGTATCCTGTAACTTTAATGGAAAAGAGGTCGTTGAGGAAGGAGAGCTCCTAAAGCCATTTAAAAGTAAACTCGGCATCATATCAGATATTGATGACACCTTTCTTATTTCCCATACTCATAATATTTTTAAAAAGCTTTATGTGATCCTCACCAAGAATATCGAGAACCGGGAGGTATTTGATGATGTAGTGCCGCATTATGAAGCTCTTAGTACAGCAGGACATGAAAAGGAGGGAAAATTCAATTCCTTTTTTTATGTTTCCAGCAGTGAATGGAATCTGTATGAATTTATTCTGCAGTTCGCCCAAATGCATAATCTTCCCAAGGCTATAATAAAATTGAAAAAGATAAAAACAGGAATAGGGGATTTCCTTTTTACGGGACGGGGAGGACATGACCACAAATTTGTAAAAATCAAGGATATAATTTCTTTTTATCCGCAGATCCATTATGTGCTATTGGGGGATGATTCCCAGCATGATCCTTTTCTCTATGAACGAGTATGTAAGATCTATCCGCAGAATATTAAAGCAGTATATATCAGGCAAACCAAAAAGAAACAAAAGGAAAAAGTGAAAAAGGTATTGGCTAACCTGGAGGATATGGATGTAGCCACCTGTTACTTTAGGGACAGTGAAAAGGCCATAGCCCATTCCAGGGAGATCGGAATTGTATGATGAAAAAAGCCGGGAATTTCCCGGCTTTTTTCATTTTAAAGTTAGTTAACATGGGTAGGTTACCTGAAGGTCCCAGAAGGAAAAACCACCACACTTTCGTGGCCGTCCTTACCCACAGCCGATACGCCAAAAAAGGAATTGTCTATGACAATTCCTTCAAGGGTGAAATTATCTACATCTCCTACATATCGGGAATGTTCCCATACGGGGGAGGTAGTGTCTCTCCAGTAGATCTTATACCCGGCCGTGTTTTCATCATCTGTTTTCTCCCACCTCAATTTAGCCGAAGGTTCTACAATACCACCTATTTCAACCTTTTCTGGTGCAGGAGGCGCCCATGCTAAACTGGCCATATTAATAGCGTTTACAGCAGTTAATTTTTTGGCATAGTCAAAGTTAACATGTTCTACAACATCTCCATATTCGATTCCGTTTTTGGTGCGAATGTCCTGGTGCTGTTGGGTATAATTTTCATGGGCTTCCATAATTCGTATTCCCGGAAAGCCAAGATCATTAAAGGGGCGGTGGTGTCCTCCCCGGCCAAAGCGGTCCAGCCTGTAAACCATCATGGGGTTCATCTCAGGCATATAGGTCCTGGTGGTTTTGTGAACATATCTTGCTAATTGCCGCGATATGCCGTCAACTTCCCCGCCATAAAATCTTCTCATGTTTCGTTCTCTTTCAGTTTCGGTTGGAGGTACAGGTTCAGAAAATATCCTAAAGGTACGGTTGTCGATCACTCCGTCAACCCCCTCTATGTTTCCTATCATATCATTATTAAAGACTCCAATTATTTCCCAGCCTTTTTCTTTAGCCATTTCTGCAAAACCACGTCCTCCAAACAACCCCTGCTCTTCACCCGACAATCCCAGATAGATGATGCTGCTTTCAAAACTATAATTCGAAAGGACTCTTGCGGCTTCCATAGTTCCCGCCATCCCGCTGGCATTATCATTTGCCCCGGGAGCATCTGTTGTGAAATCCATAGTGTCACTGGCGCGGGAATCTATGTCCCCACTCATAATTATATAACGGTTGGGATATTTTGTTCCTTTTTGAACGGCAACCACGTTGACTACCCATGCATCTTTCGGAACCCGGTTATTTCCCTCTTTTGTTACAAAATCCTTTTGATAAAAAACATCCAAACATCCGTCGCAGTCTGAGGAGATCTTTTCAAACTCGGCTTTTATGAATCTTCTTGCTGCACCAATACCTCTGGTATCAGATACCGTATCGCTAAAGGTATTTCTGGTGCCAAATCCGGCCAGTTTTCGAATGTCAGTTTCAATTCTATCGGCAGATACTGCATCAATGATGTCGTATATTCTAAGATCGACCTGGGGCGGCACCTGCTCCTGTGAAAAACCGGTTAAACTCAGCAGTAGTGCCGGTAGTAGAAAAATTTTGTAAGGCATTTTTTATGTTCAATTTAATTAAAAGCCCCAAAGTAGGAAAAATACCGGTGTAAAAAAAGCTGCTTTTGGTAAAGCAGCTTATAATGTTTTCTATTGCGGATAAGATCTAGTAGATGATTTTATCATCTCCATCCATTTCTTTATTTAGTTTCCGGGACTTCCCTCGGACCTTTGTTTTTACTGAATCATACTTGTGAGAAACGTTGTCGACCAGGTCGTTTAATTTGCTCTTGGTGTCATAGACATATTCATTGCTTCTATCTGCAATTCTTCGACGTGTGTCAGATCCTTTTTTGGGAGCGAATAAAATTCCCAATGCGGCTCCTGCAGCAGC
>JBEPWW010000151.1:0-6602 GCA_041642215.1 Salinimicrobium sp.
CACCCTGCCCACCGGCTATATCGTCTATTCCCAGGTCACTGTTGAGGAACTGAATAAGGTTTGCCAGGCCCATGGCTTTAGTGTGGACATTCCGTGGAAGGAACTTTCCGAAGCACAAAAAGAGGTGATCCTGAATGGCAGTGACCGCATCAAAGTCTTTTACGGGAAGCACAGCATCGAATCCCGCTTGAGATGGGAAGGCCTTAAGGCGAAGCCCCGGGAGGAAGGTTTCTATAAGGGAATACTTCCCATCATGAGCGATATTCTGAAAAGGGACCGCAACCCCAACATCCTTAAATTCGTTAGTTCCCGGCTTTGTCCCGACTGTAAGGGAGCGCGTATAAAACCCGAACACCTCAAATTCAAATGGCAGGGCCTCAACTTTCGGGAATGGATGGAGCTGCCTTTAGATAAATTGTACACCCGACTTGAAAGTCGGGGCGATTCAAGTCGGGGCTATTCAATAGGGGAGCAGGCATTGGTCGATAAGATGTGTACGCAGCTGTTCGATCTCATTCGGCTGGGGATGCAGGAATACCGCCTAAGCACTCCCAGTACCGGGATCTCTTCGGGTGATGCGCAGCGCATTAAATTGATCAGGCAGGTGAACTCGAGCCTGCAGGGGATCCTTTACGTCTTTGACGAACCCTCCATCGGTCTTTCTGAAGATTATCAGGCGTATTTACGTCATATCCTGAAGCGGTTGATCGCCCGCGGCAACACGGTGATGGTGGTGGAACACGACCTGAACTTCATCCGTGCAGCCGACCGGATCGTGGAGCTCGGTCCGGAAGCCGGAATCCACGGGGGAGAAGTCATTTTTAACGGACCTGTCGCGGAATTTTTATCTGCGGAAGGACTTCCGAGCCCTACGCTTGCCGAACTTCGGAAAGAGACCTCTCATGCTGAAGAAAAACCTGCACCGGTTTCAGCCGAAAGCTTTCAGCCTCAAAAAGGGGATCTGACGGTGGTGCTTCGGAAGACTTCCGGAATACTGGAAAAACTTCAGCAGTATGCTGAAAAAGAAGACCTGAAGCTGCAGCTCGTTTCAGATCAGCCTATAGGAAAAACACCCAGGAGCAATCCTGCCACATATACCGGCCTGGCCGATAAGATCAGGGACCTCCTGGCAAAATCTTCCGATGCGAAATTGCTGAAGCTCACCAAAAGCTCCTTTTCCTTTAACAACAAGGCCGGCAGGTGTGAAACCTGTGAAGGGGCCGGGGTCATCACGCTGTCCATGAATGTGATGGGCAGCATCAACCAGGTTTGCCCGGCCTGTAATGGCAGGCGGTTTAAACCTGAGGTGCTGAAAGTACACTGGAACCGGAAGAATATTGCAGACATCTATGAGCTGAGCATTGAGGAGGCGCGGGATTTTTTCAGCGAGGAAAAACAGCTTAGTAAGATCCTGTTTTTGATGCTGCAGTTAGGCCTGGGCTACCTCAAACTCGGGCAGCCTTCCAACACCTTATCGGGCGGGGAGGCACAGCGCATCAAACTCACCAAACACTTCGCCAAACAATCCAAAAAGACGCTCTTATTGCTGGAGGAGCCCAGCATTGGGTTGCACCGGCAAAATGTGAGGCAGCTGCTAAAAGCTTTGCACGAGCTCAAAAAGCAAACCGCCGGCATACTTTGTTTTGAGAACCATCCGCTTTTTCAGGCCTCCTGTGATACCCTGGTGGATAATTCCTTGCAGGCCCAACAGTGGGAGTTACCGGAAATAAAAGAACAAAACAGGGACAGGATCTCCATCAGGGGCGCACGAACGCATCATCTTAAAGACCTGGACCTGGAGCTTCCGAAGCATAAATTATCTGTAGTCACGGGAATTTCAGGTTCGGGAAAATCTTCCCTGCTGATCGACACGCTGCACGGCTACGGACTTCAGGAAATGACCAAACAGTTTTCAGCTTATCAGCAGGGCAGGGTAGGGATCCCATTTCAGCCGGAAGTGGATGAGATCGAGGGCCTGAGTCCCACCATTTGCGTGAGCCGCAAGGAAAGGAGTTTTACCGAACGGTCGGACATTGCCAAGCAAACAGGGCTAGACAAGATCCTGCGGTTTGCCTTTTCCAGGAAGGCGCAGTACGGGGGAGAGGAACTATCTGCCAGTCATTTTTCCGATAATCACGAGCTGGGAAAATGTCCCGTTTGTGACGGGCTGGGGCAGGAGTTGCTGCCCGATCCCGAGAAACTCGTTTTGGATGCGAACAAAAGTATTTCCGGCGGACTCTTTGAACACAACAAGGCGCTGGCGTACTACGGGCAGGCGGGCAGCCAGTACATGGCCATTGTAAAGGAGCTGGGCAAGACCTATAACTTTGACCTGGAAACCGCTTTTAGGGAGCTCAGCGCGCAACAAAAAGAGATCCTTTTTTATGGAACGGGAGAAAGAATCTGGCAAACCAACTGGCAGTTCAGGACCAAAACCCGCGTAGGGATGCAGGAAGTAAAGATGCCCTGGAAAGGCCTTTTTGGGTACCTGAAAGAGGAATATTACAAGACCCGGAAAAACAAGAATATCGAGAAGCTCAAAGCGCTTTTTTCTCCTGCGGAATGCAGCCACTGTGCCGGGAGCGGATTAAAACCCGAACGTTTGGCCTTTACCATTGGAGCAAGGTCCATTCACGGAATACGGTCGATGGATTTCAAAGCCCTGGAAGAATGGCTTTCCCCGAACGAAACAAGGGAGGAAGTGGATGAGAAACTGATCGCTCACATTCGGCCTCACGTGATCAATACCATCAAAAGAGCGAAGCAACTGCATATCGATCACCTGCAACTCAGCCGCAGATCTACCACGCTTTCCGGTGGGGAAAACCAGCGGGTGGCCTTGATCAAGCAGCTGAACTCTCCGCTTAAGGGAATTACCTATCTGCTGGATGAACCCTCGGCAGGCCTGTCTATGGACAATATCCCGGACCTGATCGGGCTTTTAAAAGAACTGGTCGAAAAAGGCAATACGGCCGTGGTTATCGAGCACAACAAAAAGATCATCCTGGCGGCAGACCGGGTAGTGGAGCTTGGGCCCGGGGCGGGCAGGGCTGGAGGTGCACTTACTTTCCAGGGAAGTCCGCGGGAATTTTTGCAGCAGGAGGATCGCCATCCTTATCTGAAAACAGCCTCCAAAAAAGTGGAATTAAAAGCAGGCGGAGACCTGATCGCGATCAAAGATCTTTGCAGACATACTTTGGTGAAAGAGTCGCTGGAAGTGCCTGTGGGGGGAATCACCGCCATTAGCGGGAGATCGGGAGCAGGGAAGACCACCCTGGTAAAGGAGATCCTGATCCCGAGCATTGAAACCGGCCGCCCGGTCAATTGCTCGGGCATAAAGTTCCCGAAAGAATACACCGGCGCGCATTATTTTGAGCCTAAGAAACTGCGGGCCCATTCCAGTACGCTATTGGTTTCTTACCTGAACCTGCTGAAGCCGGTCACCGAACTCTTCGCGAAACACACCGGTCTTAAAGCCCGTGACTTTTCTTATAAGACCAAAACCAGTCAGTGCCCTAACTGCAAAGGCACAGGTTCCATCGAAACCTCCCTGGATGTAGCTGCCAACGCGATCGAGATCTGTGAAGTCTGTAAGGGGCAACGCTACCGGGAGCCTATCCTGGTGCATAAGGTAGGATCAAAAAATATCGCGGAGGTACTCGCCCTGAATGTCGTGGAATTCAAAGACTGGTTAAGGCAGTTCGACCTAACGGGCAGGAAATTCGATTTTTTGGATCAGTTGGAAGAGATCGGCCTGGGCCATCTCAGTCTGGATCAGCCGGTACGCTCGCTTTCTTCGGGAGAAAAACAGCGATTGCTGTTGCTGAACTGGCTGCAGGACCGGGAAGAGAACGCGCTTTATATTCTGGATGAGCCGAGCACCGGACTTCATTATTCCGATATCGATCAACTATACGCGATCCTCGAAAAACTCAGTGCAGCCAATGATATATTGATCATTGATCATAATCCGTACCTGTTGGAGAAAATAGGGGTGGGGGTGGTGTTGGAGTAAATTGAACAGTTTGCCCTATACATCATTTGACTTTTCCCAATACATGCGGATACATGCGGTGTAACATTTGATGGTTATTTTTCTTGCTCTATGATCTTTTTTTTAAAGGAGTAATTTTTTTAAGTATGGTAGAAAGGATCAAACTAAACAATACGAAACCAGTGAAAATAATAAACCCGGGTTGTAAAGAAGTTTTGTTAGTGGAAATACTCACGAGGGAATCAGTTTCCATATTAAGATTGGAAAGCTGGTTATCAAGTATTCCCTGGAAACCTATATAAGCCATAAAGATCGCGATTACATAAACATCGGCCATACTCCATTTCCCTGATTTAAATGCGAAGAATTTCAGGATCCCGTTCTTTCTTGTCTTATCATTTCCGGCCAAATAGATTTGTGTAGCCAGTAATTTGGACACAGGAAAAACAATACTGAAGGCAAGAATAAGGATCCCTACCAGGTAGGAGTCTATTTTTCCGGTATTGAAGAGTATTCCTATTACCTCCAGGATGCTCTTGCTTTGAAAAAAAATTACCTGATCATTAAATGTGATACTTTCCCCGATCAGTAGAAAATTAACCTGTTGAAAACGGGCATCTATTTCAATCATTGGTGCAGTAAGACCCGAAAACAGCACCGCCAGGGACACCAGTACCGAAATAATGAAAAGGGGTTTGTGTACAGCTTTTTGACTTCTCAACAGCCACCACAGGAGAAGAAAGACCCCTATAATTCCCAATAATCTATAGGTGTTAAAATAGGTCTCAGCCTCCAGGTCATATATTATCTTCGGAATGTTCTCATTGAATTCGGCAAGATTATCAACCTCATACTTATCTAACAGGGCCTTTATCCTTAATGTTGCTACCTGGGAATCATCATAGGTGAGGTCGCTATATTCCTGTAACTTACTCTTAATGACATACTTCAAAGCCTCTTTGTTTTCGGGCTTTTGAATTTCATTGACGATGGTCTGGGCGAACATCGGGACAAGAGCCCTTATTTTATCTTCAGGAACCAGAGTCTTTACCGCAAATTTTTGGAGTTTAGCTTTAATTCCTTTCTGTTTTTGATCCAGGATACCTGCTCCTTTGTCAATGCCCGCAGTTAGTATATTTTCAACCTGATGCACAAGGGTATCTTCCTGGGCCTCTGTAAACTCGAATTCATCGATCCGGTTTAGAACCATTGTAGTAAGATGATCCCGCCAGATGTTAACTGACATTATTCCGTGAGTGATACTGTTTAGCTCGCTGTAATCTCTTTTAATTTCTGCTACTTCTGAAGAGTACTTATATACAGAATAGCTGCTCCATCCCGCGAGTAGCAATAAAGCACCCGGGAGAAGAATCACAAGGAATTGCTGTAAGGACCTGGACATGGAGGTTGAAATTTATTAAAGGTAGTCTTTAGGATTGATTACGTAGCTATTGCAACTTACCTATTCCAACAAACGAATTGAAATCGAAGTCTAAAAGGGTTTACAAAAGGTCTACTGTTTGCATTTTTAATGTTTAAATTGCTGGGGTTTCAAATACATCATTTTACTTTCCCCGGTACCTGCGGGGTTACATTCGAAGGTACAAGAAGGTACAATAAAATGACAGAGGAATTCACTCCTGATTTCGAAATAATTACAGCAAATTTTCTCCCCAATTTTCTCACCTTCTATGGCGATTTTGATAGTGCATTTTTTTATAAAGTACTATCTACTTAATTTATTTCCTCTTTTTGGAATAGGCTTTATTTACGGGTAAAAAAAAACTGCCTTTTGGAAAAGACAGTTTCTAGGGGAATTAAAATTTATAGCTTATTCGGTAACAGGAACCAGTACTTCGTCGATCACATGTATCACCCCGTTGCTTGCTGAAATATCAAACAATCCGGCGTCCACAAGGATGGAAGCATTGGCCATATCGTCCATATCATTGGTGTCAATCCCGGCTGCACTGTTCACATAAATGGAAGGCCCTAGAAGTGTTTTAATTTCCTGCGGAGAATTTGTGGGAACAACGCTACTGCTGAGATTTCTTCCGTCTACCACATGGTATGAGAGTACTGCTCCAACCTGCTCTGGGGTAAAGGAATCTAAAGCCTTACCTCCCAGGAATTTCTCAAAGGCAGCATCTGTAGGTGCAAAAACCGTGTATTCGTCAGATCCGGTAAACATGGACGTAATTCCGGCATATTCCAGGGCTGCCAGTAATAGAGTGAACTGTCGGTCTTCTACTTTTTCGGCAGTAGCATAGGACACTACTATTTCGGCAATAGTCTTTTCCTCTTTGTTTGCTGCCGGGGAAGCTTCTGCATTTTCGGCTGAAGTTGCTTCTACATCTTCGTTAAGAGCACTTGCTTCACTCATTTCAGGCTGATCTTTACAAGACGCAAAAACAAAAAAGCCTGCCATTAAGGACAACTTGATAATTTTCGAATAATTTAAAATATTTTTCATATCTGTTAAGTTTAATTATAAAACAAAGATATGATAACATTCTATTTTGTTTATATTAATTAACTTAAATTTAAACAAGAATTATTTTATATGGAATTCTAGTTTTAAAATGTCTCAAAAAAAATAAAAATACTT